>JAFCZD010000277.1 GCA_019314525.1 Deltaproteobacteria bacterium | reverse complement strand
CGGGACGCTCTGGAACCTCGATCATCTCGAGCACCTTTTCGCTGGCGACGGTCTCTGGAGACGCGACCCATACGGAAGTCGGCCCCATTGTGGGCGACCTTACAGGAGCGCCGCCCGCCTCCAGCCATTATCTCGCTGGCCTATGCACAAATTCCGGGGACGGTGAATGCAACGTCCTTGGCACGAGCCAAAGCGAGAGCACCTATTTTTTCAGCCCTGAAAACCTTCCCCTCTCGAGTTGGCCACGGGTCGGCGACCCTTCCCGTGGCCCTGAACAGACCTGGCTGATGTCGCCATCTAGCCCGCCCCGTCTGTTTTTTGAAGATCCGAATGCGCTGGACACCTTCGTGGCGCCTTTCGCCGGTGAGGGGAGCGAAGAGAGTCCATATCTCATCGCGACGTCTGGCGACCTTCGTCAAATCGGCACGAATATCCGTTTACTGGACGCCCATTTTCGACTCATAGCGGATATTGATCTGAGTTCGGAAGACTTCTCCCCCTTGGCCAGAACAACCGGCTTTTCAGGCGTCTTCGATGGTAATGGCCATACGCTCACGGGGCTGACCCTACGATTGCCCACCGACCGCTCCGGAGCCAATGTGGGCTTGTTCGGAACCATCGGCACCATCGGCAAGGTCTTCGACCTCACCCTCGCTGCCATTGATATTCAAGGGGCTGAACGGTGCGGAGGACTTGCAGGTTCGTGTGCGGGACAAATCTCGAACGTGCACATCAACGGCTCCATCCAAGGAGGAAACTCCATCGGAGGTTTAGCAGGTGAGTCATGGGGCTCCAGTACCATCGTCGACAGCCACACCAACACCCTTGTCAGCGGCAACAGCTTCGTCGGCGGGCTCATCGGAAGCTTCTGGGACGCCTGGGTGGACTCCTGCTCTACCTCTGGCGCTGTATCGGGCTCATCAAATGTCGGAGGCATATTTGGAGGCGCTGGCTATCATTCAGGCGTCTACTACAGCAGCTCCAGTTGCGATATAAGTGCGACCTCTCGGGCTGGGGGTATAGCGGGAGAGAACAGCGCGATTATTGAAAGTTGCTTCGCCACAGGAAACGTCACAGCAACCTCAGACGCTGGTGGCTTTGTTGGTATCACCATTAACATTGGCCGCGCCGGTCACTCTTATGCGTCGGGCACAGTGACCGGGGTTGGCGCTGCAAATAATATCGGCGGTTTCGTCGGCCGCTCCGACTCCTCCCGCCTGATCAGTGACAGTTTCGCCGTGGGAGATGTCGTTGCCACCGTCGATGGGGAAAAGAGCGTGGGGCCTTTCACCGGCGAAGAGGACGCCACAACGTTATCGAACTGTTATTACTCACGCGAGGCAAGTGTGGTGAATAATGGCAATGGGTCGACCAATTCAATAGGCACCTCCGTTTCAACCACCGGAGCCTTGCAGAACTCCGCGACAACACCGCCTCTCGACCAATGGGATTTCAGCACGATCTGGATAGCCATGCCGGGCGTGCTGCCCCAACTCCGTTGAGTTGCGTCGGCCATTCGCCCCTGTTCGGACTGGGTGCCCTCGTTGGCCAAGAAGACTCCCGCTGTGGGTCAAGGCGCGACATATTGGAAGATCGGCGAAATGTTACCGTAGGAGCCTTCGCCGGCCGCCCAGAGGGTTTTCCCTTGGCCCCAGATGGCGTAGTAGTCACGGGACATGGAGGAAATCTGGTAGTGCCATCGTCCTCCGGCGTAGCGCATGATCTGTCCTGAGCGACCCACAGCCCACACTTCACTCGGCGCCATCAACCAGACGCCTTCGAGGGTATCGCTAATCCCCGTATCCTCTGCATGCCAGCTGCCGTCGTAGCGCAGGGCACCGCTATAGCCCACCGCCCAGACCTCGCCACCTGCTCCAGCGATGGCATAATAGCCCTCGCTGCTGGCGTGAGACTCGGTCCAGTTCGTGCCATCATAGTGGCCAATTCCTCGAGTGCTGGCGATCCAGATATTGGTAGCCGAGTTGCCCCAAATCCCGTAAACGCGCCCGCTTGTCCAGGGCAACTTGTCGCGCATGCGTGTCCAACTAGAGCCGTCATAGTGCAGAAGTTCCGGCACGTCACCGGAGTAGCCTGGCGCGCCGCCCACAACCCAGATGTCGCTCGCTGAGCTGCCCCAGATTCCATAGAGCAGATCAGTACCGATGGGCACTTCAACCTTGGTCACGTCGCTCCCATCATAGTGAAAGATCCAGCCATCATCGGTCATGCTCGAGCCACCAACAAACCAGACGTCACTGCTAGAGCTGCCCCATATGCCTTGGAGGCCTGATGCGTAGTACCGGTCCCAGCCCCCCTCTCGAAGATGATAAATCCCGTCACCCGCAAACCAGACATCACTGGCTGACGTGCCCCAAATCGCGTGTACATCATCGTTGGTGGGTGAGTCGAAACGGTCCCACGTACCAAAGGTGACACAATCACCATCGGCTGCGCAGAAATCTCCAGAGAAACAGGTACCACAAGAACTGCCACACACAGGATCATCACCACAGGCGCGCAGAACACAATTCGGCGTACAACAGGCCCCCTCGGTGCAAACCTCCCCGTATTTGCAACATGCACTGTCACAGATCTGATCGACACAGCCACAGGCACCCTGCTCACAGCTCTCATTGACGGGGCAGCTGCCCTCTTGGCAGGCCCCGCCGCATCCATCATCGGCACCACAGGCCTTGCCCTCGCACGTTGGTTTGCAGCAACTGGCGGGCTCATCGATGTCACCCTCACAGTCGTTGTCGTGGCCATCGCAGCTGCTCTCAGTGACCTCATAGGTCAATCCGCGACTCATCGCGTGTCCCTGAAAATCTGCAGTGTCGCAAGGCTGCCAACCTTGGAATCCACCGCAGCGCTGTGTCGCGCCCGCACACACCCCCCTCTGCTCTGTGCAACGCGGGGCTATCAGCCCGTCGTCTGTGGCCCCATTGCAATCATTGTCGAGCCCATCACAGATCTCGGGTGTCGGACCCACTGCCCAGACACATGCGCCGAAAGTTCCATCTTCACAGAGGCGCGTGCCACGCTTGCATTCCCCTGCCTCCTCACAGCTTTGCGTTTCTCCATCTTCACAGGGGCATGGACCACCGTTGCATGCGGGCACACAGGCGCCGGAGACACAGAGTTCATCTAACTTACAGAGAACAGGCGCGCCCCATTCCAGGCAGCTATCAGAGTCATGTGCTCCACATAGGGCATAGCCGCTGCCGACGCAGCGGGCCTTGCCTACGGTGTCGCAGCCTGCTTCGTCTTCGCACTGCGCAGAGCAAACACCATCGCTGCAGAAAGGTGCTGCGATGGGGCACGGTTTGGCGATCCCCCAGACCAAGCAGCCCACTTGACCCGCTTGACCCGCTTCACAACGCGAGACGTCATCGCCCACACAGCGCGCCTGTCCCATCTGGCAACCATCGTCGCAGCCCGCTTCTAGCGCGATGGAGATCTTCACCAGTTCGTCGGGCTTGACAATGGCCATGGCCGTGCCCTTCGCGACGCCTTCTCCGCGAGCCCACCCATTCACCAAAACCGTCGCTTCGTGACCAACCCATGCATCTGACAAGAGCAGGGTCACTGTACGTGGGCTGTGCAAGATCATCGGCGCTGTGGGCACCCGCTCTGGCCCTACCGCCTCGTCGTCAGCACGGACCTCGAAGCTCAACTGGTCCACAGCCAGGCTCGAATCAAAGGTCACGGTGGCGAAGATTCCGGTACCAGGCGCTGTTGGAGAGGTCGAACACCCTTGGGCAAGAGCGAAGAGGGCGATGAGGCCACAAAGACACGGCGTCGGGCAACGGGACACAATTCACCTCCGGGAGTCCAGCTTGCTGCGTTAGGGCCTCATACGGTGGCAGCCCTGCGATCTTTCCAGGCGAATCGAATCTATTGGCAGCAAAGACGCAGTTCTGTGTGTTCACGCGCGCCAACACATCACGCTGGCTTCGTGCAGCAACCCGCCCGAAGAGGTGATAGCATGCGCCAGGCGTATCTTTGCCCACCGGGTTACACAACAGGTCCTGAAAGGAGAAGTCATGAAAGCCACTCGAGCATGTGCAGTGTGCCTTTTTGCACTAGTTGCCACTCTGCAGCCTCAAGACGCCATGGCGCGGGGCAAGCGCGACGTCGCGTTGGCCAAGAAGATGAATCCTTATGTCGACGCACTCAATGGTGCATCAGCGCAACTCTTCAAGGCGCGTAAGCGATATTTTGCTTTTGCTCACCCACAGAAGGGACCTGACTGCTCAGTCGGCTACCGCGTCAAAGCGCCAGGGAAACTCTTTAGCGTCAGTCGCTATGTGAAGAATATCAAGAAGGCCAAGAAGGCCCGTCCACGGCTTCGCGAGCTGGAGAAGGCTGGTGTTCTCTACATTGCAGCGTTGGCCAAAGCAGAAAAGATCATGGAGCAGGTGGACACCTACTATAAGAGCCGGGCGTACAAGAAAGACAACTGCGCCAAGGGGAAAGCCCTGCACCCAAAACTCATGGCGGTATGGGCAGAGTTCCTCAAGGGCGACCGAGCCATCCGCAACTTTCTGGACAAACAGCAAATCAAGCGCGATGAGCAGCAACTCAAAGAGATCAAGCGCAAGTATGGCAAGCGGCTCCGCTATTATCATCGTGCCGGAGTCAGCGAGGCAAAGAAGCTCCTGATGCTCTTCAAGAGTCAGTTTCGCCAAAAAACGCCAGATCTTGCAGCGGTCAAGGCTGCCTGTGACAAATTCGAGACCCTCGCCAAGGGTATTGCCGCGACCCAGAAACAATACAAGAAGGATGCTCAGAAATGCATGTTCCATGCTTTCGCGAGACACCCCCAGCATTTTCTACAAGCTGCGCGAGCGGTGGTGTCAACCTTCGAAAGCAAACGAAAATTCAGCAAGAGTGAACTGGGTCGTCTGCGTTCAGTAAGGGGAAGCATCCCTTACCTATTCGATCGATATAATCAGTTGGTCAAAGCTTCCAACGGAGTGCGCTTTTATAAGAACACCCGTTAGGCCCAATGCCTGCCTTGAGGGTAACGTGGGGTGCCAGCGCGGATGGCGGCGATATACGTATTTGCCAAGTGTTAGGGCAAGCGATGCCGATGTGATCGCGCAACCTAGTGGCTAGAGGGGTATCGCATCTCCTATACTGAGGCAACGAGAACAAAGAGGGAGAAGCATGGCTTGTCATGTCTGCGCAAGCTCGAATATGGGCATGGTATCTGACTTGCCAGACAAGACGGCAGAGGGTCAGAGTTACCACGCCGCGGCGAGCGGAACCTTCACCCAACACTCTGTGCAACACCGAGATGCGATCATCGGACCTGCTGACTGGGAGGTCACCGACCCCAACAAGATCTATTACGCCGCAAAGCGTGCACCGCGATCACCGCTGGGTAAGTTGCTCTCGCTCCTCTTTTCGCAGAAAGAGGTGCGCGACCATCACAGCACAACGAAAATGGGCACCATCGAGTCGCTGATGTGTTGTGATTGCGGAGCGTTCCCCAGGTGATTGGCATCACCAAGGAGGGTGACCGAGTCGGCCAGTTGGAGGCGATCGTCTGCACTGAATGTGGTCTGCTCGAGGTCTTTGTTGGGTCCGCAAGGCAGGTGCCTTTTGAGTCCATCGAGGGCTTTTCCTGGGTGAAGAAGGGTTTGAGCTATCGGTAGTGAGGGGTGGAGACGGGTCGCTCGCACCCCCTGCGCAACAAGCCACGCAATGAGCCATGTATCGTCTTCTCAGCGCCGTGGTGACATACTGGCCATGTAATGGCTCGAGTTTACCATTGGTTTGAGTGTCCCAACGCCACAACGGCGCATCAGGTGTATTCCAGGCTGTGCAAAGCTGACCAGCATCGATGGTTGGATCCTGCTCGTTGGGCCGTCCAGGTAGGCTTCGTGGACAACACCCTTGTCCAAGCGGTGACGACTCAGAAATACGGCGGTATTGATCTCTCTGCCTTCGCCACCAAGGGGACAAATACGTCCGCTTCTTCGAGGACCTCAAAGGCGGCAAGGATCGCGTGGTCATGGCAGCGTCCTGCGAGCCCGCTGCCGGGTGCCTCCCTTTGAGTGGTTCGATTCAGAGGTGCAGGGCGCGCCTACCCATTGCTCTGCTCCTTGAGGGAAGACATGAACACCCCACCCACACTGCGCTGCCCCAAATGTCATCAAGCTCTAGAGATGGACCAACGGGAGGGGACCGCTGTCGGGGTCTGCAGGCGCTGCAAAGGCATCTGGCTGGCCAAGGCCGGGCTCGAGGCTATCCTCGAGGGAAAGGGAGCGACCGACGCCGCAGGGCGCGCCTATCAACTCGACCAGGTCTTTCATGAACCGTCGCAATGGGCCTGCCCCGCGTGCCAGCGTGCCCTGATGACCACCTGGCTAGCCGAAGTGGAGATCGACTATTGCCCTGCGTGCAAGGGGATCTTCCTGGACGCCGGAGAGTTGAATGATGTGGCCCTGCGCGACTACAACCTGCAGGAGTTCGGGCGCACGGAATCCAAAAAGGGAGACGCGTTGCGCCTGGACGCTATGGATGCCGTCACATCCCTGTCGGCGGACCCTGCGTTGGAGAGGATCGTAGATTGGGGGCTGCGCAGACTCGGCATCCGGGGCCTCGGATAAGGCTCACCGGATAGAGGGGACGGATAGAGAAGGGGACGGAGAAGCAAGAGAAGATCTGCCTCGCAGCGCAGGGTGCGAAACTACTTCACCTGTTTCGCGAGCGCATGAAGAGCTCCCGAGTAGTCGCCCCAAGTCTCGGTGAAAAGGACAAAGGGTGATGTGGTCTGGACGGCCTTCTCCGTCGACTTGAAGAACTGCTTATTCACCGCTAGGTAAGCTCGACTCGCTTCCATCAAACCAGATTTCTTAACAGCCGCTCGACTCTCTGATTTGCGACTGAGCGAAAAGAGAGTGCCTGCCGTTTCGTTCAACTGCGTGGCGATCTTGTTGATGTTGATAGTGCTCGCTGGTGTGATGCCCTGAGCAATATAGTCCAGATGCTTCTTCAGGGAAGCTGTACGACTCTTCACTTTGTATTTTGTCCAAGCCACCTTGACCCTCGTTACCAGCTTGGCATCGGCGGTGCCCATGGAAGCAAAGAGGAAGAAGGTGGCGGCGGTGAGTGTCAGGGCATGTTTCATCGGAGACGTCCTTCGGCAAAGGGAGGTTTTCGTTGCAGGCTTTCTGTTCCTAGGGCCTCGTCAAAATCTCATGGAGCAGGGCTTGCAACAGGCATGCCCGGTGGCCTTGCGCGAAAGGCATGAGCATAACTTCCATAATTTCCAGCCTTAGAGGGTTGCCCGCGAACGCTCGGCGGAAGATGCCTATGCCTGAAATTCATTCAAAGGCAGGCCTGGTAG
>JAFCZD010000922.1 GCA_019314525.1 Deltaproteobacteria bacterium | reverse complement strand
TGGTTTGTGGAGATTCCCGCCTGCGCGGGAATGACGTGGTTTGTGGAGATTCCCGCCTGCGCGGGAATGACGTGGTTTGTGGAGATTCCCGCCTGCGCGGGAATGACGTAGCCGGCCGCTAAGCCCGCTGACTGAAGATGCGGTGGATGCCCGCGCGAGCCTCGGAGATGGCGTCAGCGCATTTTTCGCCTGCACCTACCATACTCAGATACACAGGCTCACCATCCACATGGAAACGATCGATGGTGGTCTCGTCTTCGCGCTGGATATAAAGCGGAGCCTTGGCTGCCAAAGCCTCGGCGTCGTTGGCTGTGTCGCTGGCTGCCACGAGCAGCCCCTGGGAATCGGCAAGCACCATCTTCGCCAGTTCATTACGAGTGGCCACAGATGAGAGCCAGAGCTCAAGGGATGGTCCAAGAAAGATACTGCGTTGAGAGCGACGCTCACTTTTGAACATGGGATCCTCCTGTTACTTATCTCAATGTGAGGCCAGTGAGGGAATGTGGGCAAGTTTTTGCCCCATCTTCACCCGTCTTTGCTGAGCCTCAGGTGCGCAGAATGCGCTGCAGGTCGTCTCCGAGGAGCTGCGCCCGCCAGTCTGCTAGCAGGGGGAAGTCCTCAGGGGTGGCGACTTCGCCCGCCATGGCGAGCCCCCGGAGCGTGCCCCGGGAGGCCACGAGCGCCGGGTCTATCCCCCGAGCATGACTCTTCTCTTCCACGAGGGCGATGAGGGCGTCTGCCCGTTGGGTTGCCGCCGCGCTCTTGCGCGCACGCCAGTTACTCTCGAGCGCCATCGGCACCGTGGCGTGTCTTTTCGAGCCACGCGCCACCGCCGCCAAGATTTGCTCTCCATAGAGCCCACGCTCCTTGGGGCGCAGCAGCCTCAGCCCGCTGGCGCGCCGCGGGAGTTCTCCTGCCAACTCGAGCAAGTCGCGATCGGCGACAATATGCTGGCGGGGACGATCCCGGCGCCGCGCCTCGTCTTCACGCCAAGCTGTGAGCTCTACCAGCGCCGCAAGCTGCTCACTCTCAAGCTTGCCCCTGCCCTTGATGCGCAGATAACACGCTCGCGGATCGCGCTCCTCGGTGACCTCAGGCCGCTCCAACATGAGCAACTCCTCTTGCAACCAAAGCTCGTTGCCACGCTCTGTGGCT
Source organism: Deltaproteobacteria bacterium (assembly GCA_019314525.1). Classification (GTDB taxonomy): domain Bacteria; phylum Myxococcota_A; class Polyangia; genus JAFCZD01. The sequence continues at coordinate 1,121 of JAFCZD010000922.1, read as the reverse complement.
TGTTGCTCGAGGTCTGTGGCCAAGACGATGAGGTGTCGCACATCAGCGGCGGCGTACTCCAGCTCTCGCGGCGAAAGAGGCCGACGCGTCCAATCGTTGCGTTGCAGGTCTTTCTGCAGCTCAACACCATAATCGGAGACGAGATCTTTCAGCGACGCCGTGGAGGTCTTGTCACAAAAACCCGCCGCGAAGCGGGTATCAAAGATATGAACCGGCGGACCGCAAGCGCAAACCCCGCGCAAGATCGCGAGGTCTTGGCCGCCATCATGCAGTACCTTCTGCACAGCAGGTGCCACGAGCAGCAAGCCGAGGATATCGAGAGAGGGCTGCGCCACGGCGTCCACGAGCCCGATCTCGCCATCTTCGAGGGCGAGCTGCACCAACGCCAAACGTGGATAGAAGGTGCGTTCCCAAACGAACTCTGTGTCAATGGCAACACGATTGCAGCGCAGAGCGCGCACCACGATGCCAGCGAGGTCTTCACGAGAGGTGATCAAGGCGGGAGATGTCGACAAGGCCGGGCTCAGCTCAGGACATCGCCGCGGAGGTTTTCCGCGGAGAAGGCAGCTTCCAGCGTGTCATCACAGAAGATGCCATCTTTGCGCACCAACTCACCATTGAAATAAAGCTCGCCGCCACCGTAGTCTTCGCGCTGGATCAGCACCAGATCCCAATGGATCGCGGACTGGTTGCCGTTGGGCGCTTCCTCGTAGCACTGCCCAGGCGTGAGGTGAATTGAGCCTGCGATCTTCTCGTCGAAGAGCGTGTCTTTCATAGGCTTGCGGATGAAGGGGTTGACGCCAATGGCGAACTCACCCACGGAGCGCGCACCCTCATCGGTGTCGAAAATCTCGTTCAGTTTCTCATCATCGCCGTCGCAGGTAGCCCGCACGATGCGTCCCGCCTCGAAGGTGAGTTCGATGCCCGTGTAGACGGTGCCCTGGTAGAGTGACGGAGTGTTGTAGCTGATGGTCCCGTTGATGGAGTCACGCACAGGCGCTGTGAATACCTCTCCATCAGGGATGTTGTGCCTGCCGTCGCATTTGACTACTGGGATGTCCTTGATGGAAAATTTGAGGTCTGTGCCTGGCCCCTTGAGGTGCACGTCGTTCGCCTGCTCC
>JAFCZD010000921.1 GCA_019314525.1 Deltaproteobacteria bacterium | reverse complement strand
TCACCAAGATTGAAGTGCTGGAGGTAACACGCTTGGGTTATCACTACATCAGTCGCCTCACGCCTCTGCGCCTTCAATACTCCAAACGCACAGCCGTGGGCCACGACTACCAAGGTCTGCGGCCCTGCAGGCTGATCCCTTGGCGCGCGATCAAGAGCGGGCTCCAGGGCGGCGACATGCGCTGGTACGACGTGCTCGACTTCTATGCGCGCCATAGCTGTGCCGAATACACCTTCTTCAACACTTACCGCTGGTCCGCAAAGGGCCCCAACGCCCTACCCGTCCAAAGGCCTCAGAAGAAGAAATAGCGAGCCCTTGGTTCAGCTGGCAGGGACTTCCAGCAGCACCTTGCCCACCGTGCGATTTTCACGCAATAAAGTGTGGGCCTGCTCTATCTCAGCCATAGGTAGCACACAATCGATCACCGGTCGGATAGCTCCTGTCTCCACGTGAGGCCACACTTGCTCGATGATGGCATCGCGAATCGCTTGCTTCTCCTCAACGGAGCGCCCCCGAAGCACCGACCCGACGATGCGCAAGCGCCGCTGCAACAACCGCCCTAGCGCGAGCTGGCCTGTGGCTCCACCCAGCAAACCGATCACCACCAGGCGCCCACCCGGGGCCAGAGCGGCGAGGTTACGCTCGAGATATCGCCCTCCCACCACGTCCAAGATCACATCGGCGCCACGGCCCCCCGTCTGATCTTTGATCCAGGTGACGAAATCCTCCTTAGCACGGTCAAAGCTCGCAACCGCGCCGAGGGCGGCGAGAGCCGAAAGCTTTCCTCCGCTCGCTGTCGCGTAGGCGCCGTTCCCCAGGGCGCGACATATCTGCAAAGCGGCCGTGCCCACGCCTGAAGCGCCGGCGTGCACCAGCGCCACCTCACCTGGGGCCAACTCACCTTCTAGGTAGAGGTTCAGATAGGCGGTGAAGATCGCCTCTGGCAGCGCCGCGGCCTCCACCAACGTCAACGAGGATGGGCAAGGCAAGAGCTGCGACTCAGGGCAAGCCACATATTGGGCATAGCCCCCTCCGGCCAGAAGCGCGCACACTTCGTCTCCCAGGGCAACGCCCTGTACGCCCTCTCCCAACGCTACGACCCGGCCCGAGGCCTCGAGGCCCATGACGTCCGTAACACCCTGGGGTGGAGGATAACGCCCCATGCGCTGCAGCAAGTCAGCGCGATTCACAGCCGTGGCGACGACTTCCAACACGACCTCTCCCGTTTTGGGCACAGGTCGCTCGCGTTCGGCCCAACGCAAGGGATGCCCCTCCTGCTTCAAGATATCGATGGCGAGCATCTTTTCGGGCATGACCTAGCCTCCTCTTGCGATGAACGGGCAGCGTGGTACTGATGCTCCCTACCATAGCTGAAGATGATGAGGATCCCGATGCCCAAGCTCCCCAAGACCCTACACGGCGTGCTCTTCGACCTCGACGGCGTCCTGGTCGATTCTGCTCCCGCCTGGCACCGCGTCATCGATGAAGGCGCCCGCCAGAGCGGACATCCCGGCGTCAGCTTCGAGCGCTTCATTGGCACGTTCGGCCAAGGGGTGGACGCCGACCGCCGCAACTTTTTCCCTTCTCTCACCAACGCGGAAGTGGACGCCCTCTATCTCGAGCGCTTCGCGTCCCACCTGGACGCCCTGCGCGTAATGGAGGGTGCACACCTGCTCCTCGACAGACTCGGCGCCGCGGGCATCGCCCGCGCTGTGGTCACCAACACCCCACGCCTCCTGGCGGATAAGGTGCTGGCTCACGCGCAACTGAGCGCTCGCCTGGAGAGTTCTTCAGCTGGAGGAGAAGCCGCTGAGAAGCCATCTCCAAAGCTGGTAGAGTTGGCCCTCAAACGCCTGAGCCTCAGCGCCAAAGACGTGATCTACGTGGGAGACTCTCAATCAGATCGTGGCGCTGCTCGTGCCGCCGGGATCTTCATGGTGGGCTTGGGCATCGAGGGTGATGCCCGCATCGAGCACCTCTCAGAGCTCGAGGGGGTGTTAGGGTCGCTCTTGCCTCTGGGATAGTTCCTGACAACGCAGCAATCCAGAGTGCCTGCTGCGTTGTCAGTTGAAAAGCCGCCGACGGAGCAAGAGAGCCCATCCTTCCAGGGGCCAAGATCGGAGGGAAATACTCGCTGGGTCATCGTGGCGTCAATTGCTCCAACGAGTGCTCAGATTGTAGCGGAACTCATAGTTGCCGTCCTGCACGTCGAGATAGGCTTCCTGACGCAACCGCTGCTTTGTGTCAGCAGGAAGGGTCAAGATGCTCTGAATTGGGCTGA
>JAFCZD010000920.1 GCA_019314525.1 Deltaproteobacteria bacterium | reverse complement strand
GGGGCGCTCACGCTGCAGTCGCGCGAGCATCTCCTCAGCCTGGGCGAGGCGGCGCCCGGCGTCGAAGGCGTCAAGGTGCAGCGAGACGACGAAGAGGGTCCCTTTTTGGGCGGGGAGGGTGACCTCCCCGGCCTGGGCGATGCGCCCGCTGGTGGTGGGCAGCTCAAAGAAGCGCGTCCGCAGCCGCGAGAGCAAGGCCGCGCGGCGATCGTAGTTGTCTTCAGCCAGTCGACCTCGCCACCCTGGCCCGAGCTTCACGAGCAGCCGACCGAGTTGCTCTCGATTGCGTATCTCCTGCAGGGCCACCACGTGGGGGTTGATGCGGCGGATCACCCGCGCGATATGCTCCACATCACGGTTCGAGGCGCGCGACTCCCATGGAAGGTAGATTTTGCCGACGTTCCAGGTGAACAGCCGCATGCTTTGCTTGGGAGCGTTATGGGTCACGAAGGTTTGGTGCACAAAACGGTTGAACACATAGGCCCCCACCACGGCAAAAAGGCAGATCGCGAGGGAGATGGCGATGAGCAGCACTTTTTGCTTCATCGTGGGTGCGGAAGGCTGCATCTCCTCTACCGTGTTCGGGCCCTGGATAGTTCTAGTGTACTACGAGACCAGCGGTCTCGTACAATGCTCTCACCATGCGTAACGTCTCTCTGCTTCTGTCGGTGCTATCTCTTCTTTGTTCATCTGCAGCTCTGGCTGATGTCACCCCTGCGTCTGCGCCAGCCGGCACTGGAGGGAGCCTCGCGGTGGTGAACCTTGGTCGACGAGGGGCTTTCGGCTGGCTGCAGGCGCGCAGAGCCCAGCGCTTGCTCGAGCGCTACGTGGGTGGGTGGGCAGAGACACCCAGCGTCGCGGCTGCGCTTGTTGGCGATCCAGCGCCCCGGGTGCTCCCGGAGGCGGACGTCGGCCGGCAGCTCGGCGTGCTCCTCGAAGAGCTGCGGCGCCCCGGGCGCCCTTCTCTTGGTGCGCTCTTTCGCTTGGGACGGGCCCTTGGGGTGAACTACCTGCTCCTGATGCGTATCCACGGGGGCGCGACTTCGAGCCCATCGCTCTCTGCGCGCATCTTTTCGGTGCATCGACAGGACTACGCCCCCCAAGGCTTCGAGCGGGAGGACGATAGGCTCAGCGGCTTGGAGAGCTACATCAAACACCAGATCCGCGGTCGCAAACGCGCAGGCGGCATCAAGCGGGAGCGTTGGTGGGTGTGGGCCATCGGTGGCGCGGTGGTGGTGGCGACGCTGGTGCTTTCAGCCCTCAGCGAGAGCGACGACGAGGGCACCCTGACGGTGCGTATTCGGCGCTGAGGCGAGCAGACCTGCTCGGCGGAAATGACGAACCGTTCAGAAACCCGCCCTCAGAGCTGATCCAACGCCGCCAGGAGTACGGCGGTCTTGGGGATGTCGCTCATGGAAGAACTCTCATAGCGATAGCGAATCACTCCCTCGCTGTCGACGATGATCTGCATGGGCAGGCGCCCGAGCTTGAGCAAGCGCACGGGCTGCCGGTAGCTCACAGCAACCCGATGCTCGGGGTCGGCGAGGCCTGAAAAGGGCATCTCGTGGGTTTGCCAATAACGCCGGAACGCGCGCTGACTGTCGGGCCCGAGGTTCAGCAGGGCGACGCCACGCTGGGTGAACAAAGCGTAATCCCGACGCAACTGCGTCAAGTGCCGGCGGCAGAAGGGTCAGGTGAATCCGCGGTTGAAGACCAGCACCACGGGTTGTTGCTGACGATAGCTGCCAAGGCACACTTCGTTCCCCTCGGTGTCATCGAGGGCGAAATCGGGCGCGATGTCGCCCACACCAGCCACGCTTCGCTTTGCCATTAACAATACCTCAGCCGCAGCCAATATTGTCGAAGGTGATGGAGCGCAAATGCTGCGTCTTGAGGTCGAGGGAGTAAAAGAGCGTGATCAGGTGGTTTCCGGTGTAGCCGCTGACGTCAATGGTTTGTCCACGATATTCGATGCCTCCCTGGCCGGTCCACACCGTGGCACCGTCGATCTCCACGGCGCCGTGCACGTTGGGGTCGGTGGTCAGACGGCGGTGCTGCTGGCTGTGTACGTCCACCCATCGCAGCCGTCGAAGGTGCCGTTGATATCACATTTGCTGCATGAGCCCTTCAAGGGGCCTGAGCAATACCAGTTGGCTTCAATGGTGCACGTCGAACTGCAACCATCGCCAGGCGTTGTGTTGCCATCCTCACACGTCTCGACTCCAGCGTGGAGGAAGCCATCATTGCAGGAGGCTGGCTCACAGGTGCCCTCGGGGCCGCTGGGGCAGGCGTCATCTGTGGCATCATTGCCGTCATCGCAGAGTTCATGGTCGAGCCAGACGAAGCCATCACCACAGCGCGCGGGCTGGCAGCTGCCGCAGAAGCCACTCGGGCATTGATCGCTGAGATCGTCGTCTCCGTCGTCACAGCTTTCGCCCTGATCTGGCGCTCCGTTGCCGCAGAGCGCGGGGAAGCGGGCGATGGGCGTGCAGGTGTCAGGGGCGCCCACGTCGACGGTGGTGTCCGGCGCAGGCTGGTCAGCGGTGGCATCCGGCGGGAGCTGGTCAGCGAGGGCATCCGCTGCAGCAATAGCATCCATGGCTTGTGCATCAGCCGCGTTCTGGTCAGGTGGAGGGAGCCCATCTCTTGGCAGGGTGTCCAGCCGGACAACCATGTCGATGCTCCTGCCATCGTTGGAGGCGTCAGGGGTTCGCACGGGCAATTGGTCACTGCATCCAGTGCTAAGCAGAAGAGTGACGATCAAGCAAGCGCGCATGGAGGCACCACCTTTCGCTGCTACAGTGGAGTGTATAAACACAGTATTGATCGAGAACGCGCTTGGGGCCATTGTCGTCGCGATGGAGACCCCAAAAGTGCTCACCCGTTCTCTTCGCCCCATCCGCGAATTGTGCTCAGGAGGGGAGGCTGCCGGCTTGATGTTTGGCGCTCTCGTGACGCACCTGGGCGCGCGATATCGTTATTTCCCGCTCTTCGCTCGCTTGGAGGGTGAGGCGTTGCGTGGTGCGCTGGAGGCTCGGGCCGAAGGACTCTGTTTGCAGCTGCTCGACTCGCCCACGCAGCTTGCCGCCCTGCACGCCTTTGGCTGGGGGCGATTGGACCGCTGGATTCG
>JAFCZD010000045.1 GCA_019314525.1 Deltaproteobacteria bacterium | reverse complement strand
GCTCCCTCTGGGGCAGTCAACGATTCGCCACCCCAAGCGTCGCCTACACCCAAGGCGCCCAGACCGGCCAAGGGCTCGCCACAACTGGACCGGTTCCTCAAGGCCGCCGTGGACGCGGGCGCGAGCGACGTGCATTTGCACGCGGGCGCCCCCGCCAAGATGCGGCGTTTCGCCGATCTCGTCGATTTGGGCGCCGAGCCTTTCACTCAGGAGGGGGTCCGTGGGCTCTTGCTCGATTCACTCCAAAGCCATGAGCAAGAGCAGCTCGCGGCCGCAGGCGAGTTGGATTTAGCCTACGTCGCCGAGGGGGTAGGGCGCTTCCGCACCAACATCTTTGAAGACCATCGCGGGCTCAATGGCGTCTATCATTTCATCCCCGAGACCCCACCCACCTTGCACGACCTGAACCTCCCAGCCGATTTGGCGCGCGTGGTGAACCACCATCAGGGCATGGTGTTGATCACGGGGCCAGCTGGGTGTGGCAAGACCTCCACCCTCGCGGCGTTGGTGAACCTGCTCAACGAGGAGCGCGCGGATCATGTGCTCACCGTCGAGGATCCCGTGGAGTATCTGCATGTCCCCCGACGTTGCCTCGTCAACCAGCGGCAAGTCAGGCGCGACACGGAGTCTTTCAGTCGTGCCTTGCGCGCGGCTTTACGTGAAGACCCCGACATCATTTGCATTGGCGAGCTGCGCGACCTGGAGACCATCTCGTTGGCGATGTCTGCGGCAGAGACTGGACACCTGGTGCTGGCGACGATGCACAACAGCAACGCTATCCGCGCCATCAACAGCCTTATCGGGGCCTATCCGCCGGACCAACAACCCCAGGTGCGCACCATGCTTTCGGAGTCTCTGCGCGCTGTGGTGGCTCAACGGCTGCTGCCCTTGGCGGATGGCAGTGGCATGACCGTCGCCCTAGAGCTGCTCTTCACGACCCGCGCGGTCTCCAACCTGATCCGTGAAAACCGCACCCTGCAGATCACCTCGGTCTTGCAGACGGGCCGCGCCGAGGGGATGCGCATGCTCGATCATTCGCTGCAGGAGCTGGTGCAACGGGGCAGCATCTCACGTGAGGTCGCGCGAACGGCCGCAGAGAACCCCCAGCTCTTCGAGGGCTGAGGTGGAGCGATAGATATGGCCCAGATCGACGAGCTGTTGCGTTATTTGCAGGAAAACGACGGGTCGGACCTGCACCTGGTGGCAGGCCTGGTGCCCCGGGCGCGGGTCTCTGGACAGCTGCAGGAGATCCCCGGTTGGGACGCGCTCTCCCACGAGAGGGTGCTGGAGATGGTACGTGAGATCGCGCCCATACGCTCATGGAGCGAGTATGAGCGCAGCAACGACACCGACTTTGCCTACAGCCTCGCCGATGGCACGCGCTTTCGCACCAACACCTTCGCTCAACAGTCGGGGGCGGCCGCGGTGTTGCGCATCATCCCAGAGGAGATCCTCTCTCTTGAGCAGCTGAATTTGCCAGCGGTGATCGGCTCGCTGATCGAATTGCGTAGGGGCCTGGTGTTGGTGACTGGGCCCACCGGGTCGGGGAAATCGACCACCCTGGCGGCCATCATTGATGGCATCAACCGCACGTACCGGCGTCATATCGTCACCATCGAAGACCCCATCGAGTTTGTACATCACGACAAGAAGAGCTTGCTGACACAACGTGAGGTGGGGCCCCACACCCAGAGCTTCTCCGCGGCGCTCAAGGCGGCCTTGCGGCAGAACCCTGATGTGATCCTGGTGGGGGAGATGCGTGACCACGAGACCATCGATTTGGCGGTGCGCGCTGCCGAGATGGGGGTGCTGGTCTTTGGCACCTTGCACACCAACAACGCTGTGAAGACCGTGGACCGGCTGGTGGATGCGTTTCCTTCCAACCGCCAAGCGCAGGTGAGACTGAGCCTCTCTGAGTCACTTGAGGCCATCGTGGCCCAGCTGCTGCTACGCACAGTGGATGGCAAGCGCTGCGCCGCTAACGAGATCCTGCTGCGCACGAGCGGATTGCCCAATTTGATTCGTGAGGGCAAGACCCACCAGATCAAGACTGTGATCGCGGGCGGTCGCGCCCGTGGCATGCAAGCGATGGATGACGCCCTCGAAGAGCTGTTGAAGACAGGCCGTATCGCTGGCGAGGATGCCTACGCCAAGGCAGAAGAGAAGGCGCGCTTTTCGCGATTTGCGCCCTCGTAGTCTGCGGAGGCGGAGCGACGCAGCCATCGCGTGAGAGGCTGTTTAGCGAATCTTCCAGATCGTGGCGTCCCAAAAACCAGCAGGTACGCGCGATTCACCCACAACGATGATGCTTCCTTGGTGATCAAGCGCGACGTCCCAACCGACGGCCTCTGAGCCTGCCGCAGTGGACGTGACAAAAAGACCGGGGCAAGGAGATTCCCCCATGCCGCCGAAAGATACGTCCAACGCGCCGTCGGCCGAGAGCTTCCAGAGCGCCATGGCGCTCTCTGAGGACGCCGTGGCGGTGTTGCCAGCGATGTAGATTCCCCCAGCCACGTCTATGGTGAGCCCCTTCGCCTGATCAACGGCGCCCCCAACGTTGGAGCCATAGAGGAAGAGTCCATCGACGCCAAAGCTGGCGTCGAGCTCGCCAGTCTCATGGTCGATTCGCAGCGCCAACATGTCATCGTTTGTCCCCATGCGTGATCCCACGACGACGATTTTTTCATCGGGGGTGAGGGCGATGGCGAAGCCGACGTCGGTGTCCCCGCCGTCATAGACAAAAATCCCATCGCCGTCGCTACTGAAGCTGTTGTCGAGCGTGCCGTCACCTAGATAGCGCCACACCGCGAGGTCCCTCGTAGAACTGAAAGAATCCACATGGCCCACAACGTAGATTCGACCTGCGGTGTCGACGACGACGCCGTTGGCGGTTTCACTTCCCGTAATATCGTAGGTGAGGCGACCATTCCCAGCGAAGGAGACGAAGGGGCTCCCGTCGGCAGAGTTTACCTTCGCTACGAGCACGTCTGTGTCGACTCGACCACCCACCATGACATAGTTGCCGTCCGTCGGGTCGATGGCGCACGCCTTGGCTTGAGCCTCGCCTGTCATGTTCATATACGCCACGCCAGCGCCGCCGAAGGTGGCGTCGGGCTGCCCGGTGGCGCTGAGATAGCGATAGAGGGTGGGCGAATCATTACCAAACCACTCCCGATAGCCGCAGGTGATGACGTTGTCGGAGTCATCCAGGAACAAGCCCATGCTGTGACTCCAGCGTGAGTCTGTGTTCACCGTCACCCCTGGGCTGCTGAGGAGGCCGCTCTGATAGGAGGCATCAAAGCTGCCATCGGCTAAGAGGCGCAGGGTGACCACCGCCATGTCCAGTTGGTCGTCTTGGGCATAGAAGTGGTACGTCCCGCTCACAGACACGACGATGCGGCCCGCGCTGTCCACCGCCACCCCTGTGGCTCGGTCGTCTTTGGAGGTGCCGTCGTTGTCGACATAGTCGTAGGTGACGAAGCCGGTGCCATTGAAGGAGGGATCCAAGAAGCCTCCCTCGCTGCTGGCGGGGCGATCCGTGACGACATCTGCGGGACCAGCGTCAGTGGAAACATCGGGCCTGAGGAGATCGCTTGTGGCGTCTTCGCTCGTTTCTATGGCCATGTCTGCGAGTACGTCATGTGTCGCGTCGTGGGTTGCGTCGTGGGTTGCGTCGGCAGCCGTATCTGCGCTGGACTTGTGCCCGGGAGAGATGAAGCGAGCGCAGGCCACGCTCATCACTATGGCGAGCAGGAGCCCAACCCTGGCAAAGGTGGCGCCAGAAATCCCAATTATCCACGACGTCTTCATGAATACTTAATGATCGCAGACTCTCTTGGCGTGGGCAAGACGATCCTCGCAGGGACGAGATCAACGCGAAAGGGCGAGGGAGGAAAAGTCCCTGCGAATCGAGCTGATGCGCAGATTCGCGAGGCGGCCGTGGAGGGGCGCTCTGGGTGGGCTGACACTGTCAACACAGGAGCTATCGGCGGTGGCGCCGAGGATCCACGGCTCATCGTTGCCCGTGAGCCCGCGCTCGCTGCTGCCGGAAGGGTGGCAAGTGTGACTGCTGCCCTCGATGGGGTCCACAGTGGCATGGGGTATGCCATCTACCGTCAACTCCAGCCCACCCACGCCAAAGTTGATGCCCACATGGTGCCAGGTCTGACGGCTGATCGGTGGTGAGCAGATATGAGGGATTTCGTCCTGGGCTGCACCTAGTGGTACCTGATTTTGCAAACGCACGCCGATGCCTCCAGTGCTCATGATCCTCACCGAGAGGTGGCCCTCTTCCTCCCGCTCCATCGCGTCCCGTCCGAGGATCCCTTGAAGATCCATGAAGTCATCATCGAGGTAAACCCAGAAGTCGATGCACCCGCTGCGCAAGGTTGTGCCCAGCCCCCCTGGAAGGACACCGTAGCTGGTCACACAGGACGTCGTGCCGCCAGGATGCGTGCAGCTTTCACAGGTTTCGAAGGTGGGCTGGGTGGGGAATTTCAGAGCACCACCGCAGCCTTCATGAGGGCCGCCCACCCGCGAGGCCTCGGACCCCATGAGCATGCCTTCGACGCCTTGGGCCACCTCGTTGTTGAGGGTTGAGCTTGCCCCTCGGAACCTGAAGAGCGCTAGGGTGTGGGCGTCAGCCGTCGGTGAGCAAATATCTTCGAGTGTTTGTGGCAGAGTCCACTGACGGTCGAGGTCGAAAGAACAGCGGCTGAGGCCTAGGATACTGCAGAGGAGGAGCAGCTTGTGGCGGGTGCGCATGACGGCCAAGGATAACGCAAAGCGCGCGGCTTGAGCCAGAGCTGGACCGAAGGAGCGGCCACAAAAGCGGCCACGAAGGATTTGATGAGCGGCGATTTGCCTCCGAGGGTCTGGCTGCGGCAAACTTAACGACGAGCATGGGAAAAAAGACGCATACACTCCAGGTGCGGGTCTCTGAGGAGCTGACACAACGCTTAGATCAACTCCTCGCCGCTGAAGACGAGGTGCAGGCGCGCTTCCCACAGCTTTTCATCGATCGCAGCTTCAACCGCGCCAACGTGACGCGGCTGGCCCTTGGTCTTGGCTTGCGCCAACTCGCAGGGGAGGCCGCGTTCGGTGAGGTCTCTGCTCTGAGCAATGCGCCCATCGCCTGGCTCTACCCTGAGGAGGGCAAGGGCAGCGTCATCGCTCTCGCGGTGGGGGTCCACCGTATTGGTCGCGATCCTGCCCAGGCAGATGTTATTGTCGCGGATAAACGTATCTCGCGTTTGCACTGCGCTCTCTTTGTGGACAGCAGCAAGGAGATCACGATTCGCAGCCTCAGCGACTCTGGACGCACCTTCATCAACGGTCACGCCGTCGACGAGGAGCAGGCGCTGCATCCCGGCGATGTTATCGGGTTTTCTTCCAAGGTCATCTACCGCTTGGTCACCAAGCCTTCCGCGCGGCCAACACGTCATGAGCTGGCAAGCCCGGTGGTGCAGGCCATTCGCGATTTTGGCACGGAGACTCTCGAGGAGGGGCGGCGCTCAGCGTTCGAGATGAGTCAGATCATGGGAGCCCCACACACAAGCGCCATGCGCGAGTTCCTCGACGCCCTCGACCGCTTCAAACCCCAGGTGGCGCGCGTCTATGGGATGGGCTTGGAGCCAGGGAGCGAGCTCGAGAAGGCGTATCAAGAAGCGCTGAGGGTGCTGGCGCGGGCGACCACCATCGATGATGAGGCGCTGGATGACGCGCGAGCATTGGAGCTTGCGCGGAAGCTCGACGAAGTGGGCGTCCGCCTACACCGCCTTCTGGGCGCGTCCCAGGGTTGAGGGCCAGATGATCGGCGAGATCCTCGACGGCACCTACCGCATTGAGAGTATCATCGGGCGCGGAGGCATGGGCGTCGTCTACAAGGCCCGTCATGAGCGCCTCGATGGCTACTTCGCGGTGAAAGTCCTCCATGTGTCGAACGAAGAGCGTGGTCCTCGGCTCGTGGCACGCTTTCGCCGCGAGGCTCGCATCACCTCGGCGCTGGCACACCCCCATATCGTCGCCGTCACCGACACCAACGTCACCCATGAGGGCAGTCCCTACCTGGTGATGGAGCTGCTCGAGGGCGAGGACCTGGCGTGTCATCTTCGCCGCAAAGGTGAACTCTCCCTTACGCGGGTGGCGCTGATCCTGCAACAGGTCGCGGCAGCCTTGCAGAGCGCGCACGACGCCGGGGTCGTGCATCGCGATCTCAAGCCCAGCAATATTTTTCTCTGTCGACGGCCTAACGACGAGGTGCAGGTGAAGGTGCTGGACTTCGGCATCTCCAAGGTCGCGGGCTCTCAAACCTCGATGACGCTCACGGAGCAAATGATCGGCACGCCAGCTTTCATGGCGCCTGAGCAGGCTCAGGGCGACTCTGCTCGCGTCGATCACCGCGCCGATATCTTTTCTGTGGGGGCGATGCTCTATTCCATGCTCGCTGGAAAGAAGCCTTTCGGCGGTGAGTCTGTGCCCGAGATGCTCTTCAAGGTGGTCTATGAGCATCCGCCACCCTTGCTTGAGGCGCGAGCCGATCTTCCGGCGGCGTTGGTGCATGTCATCGAGCGTGCTTTGAGCAAGCGGGTGGAAGCCCGACAGCCGTCCATCGCTGAGCTGTGGCAGGAGTTTCGTGCGGCGGCCGAGCTCGGCGACGCGGTGGCGACGTTGTCGGCGACTCGCTGGCGTTTGACGCAACGGATTGATCTGAAGGCCTTGGAGGCGCAGGGCCAGGCGCAGCGCCAGGGCCAGGGCTTTTTCGGCGCTGAGACCGAGGCCAGTCGGGAGGTCGTACAGAGCGACGCCGCGCCAACACCGGTAAGAGCAGCTGCAACTGCAGCTGCACCTGCACCTGCACCGGCACTTGCACCGGCGATCGTTGCAGCAGGCGGTCTACGCTGGCGATCCTGGGCTCTCCTCGTTGGGGTGGTTGTGCTCGTGGCCGCCGGGAGCTTGGTCTTGGGCCTTCGCTTGGCGCGCAGAGGTGGTGAGGGTGGCGCGCCGAACGATGGACGACGTGTCTCATCAACTTCACTGCGAGCTGAGAGCGGACAAAATAAAACAACAGATGTTAGGATCCCCCTCGGGCATGACGGCGGTAGCGCCAAGGGCCCCACGGGTGTCAATCGATGGCGAGGCAGCAAGAAAGCGCGAAGACGTCACACGGCCAGCATGGCCCGGGCAGCCTTGCGGGTTTCGGCGATCAACCAAGGGCGCTCTGTTCCCGCCATGATCTATCTCGACGGCAAGTCTGTGGGGCAGGCGCCCTTATTGTTGAAGGAGCTGCGCCCTGGGCTGCATCGCCTCGAGGCGCGAAAAAGCGGCATGAAGCCCAAGCGCCAGCGCGTTCGTTTGCGAGCGGGAAAAGAGGCTCGGGTGGTCTTGAAGCTGCGCTCGCGCTGAGCATCCTGTTGCTCTCCTGTGCCTTTTCGTCGCGCGCCAACGCCCAGGCGCTCACCGCTGAGCAGCTCTTCGACAGAGCGGTGACGCGTTATGGTGTCGCTGATTTCGAGGGGTCCATCGCTACACTGAAGAGGGCGCGCACAGAGACGACGAGCCGGAAGCGGCTCGCGAAGATCGCCCTCTACCTGGGAGTCAACCATCAGGTCCTGGGTAACGCCAAGGCAGCACATCAGGCCTTCAGGGCGGCCTTGGCCCATGACCCGAGCCTGCAGGTAGACCCGTTGCGTTTCAAACAAGCGATCATCGACGCAGTGGCGCGCGCCCGGGCGGGCATGAAAGGGCAGCTGGAGGTGACCTCTGGCGTTTCGGGCGCGAAGGTGCTGGTGGACCGCAAGTTGGCTGGGTTGACGCCTCTGCGCCTCGCGCTACCTGTAGGGCCCCATTTCGTCGAGGTGCGGGCGCCGAAGGGCGACGAGAGGCTCTTTCGCGATGTTCTCATCGCCGAAGGCGAGACGAGGCGGGTGCACGCTGAGTGGGCATCAACGCCAGCTTCTGCCCCTCGCCTTGCGCCAACGACGAGGCCCCAAGTTGCGCCGACGACGACGCCCACGACGCTCCCTGTCCCCATGGTGCCCCGGAATCGACAGCAGATCTGGACCTGGGTCAGCGCGGGCACCGCGTTGGTGGCCCTTGGAGTGGGCGTGGGCTTTGGCCTCTCTGCCGAGTCAGACTACGACGAGTATCGCGCAGAAGAGACCTCCGCAGTGCGTGGGGCGCAGCTCGCCAGGCGCATTGACGACAAAGCCTTGATCTCGAATGTGTTCTTGGTGGGCGCGGGGGCCTTGGCGATTACGTCGGTGGTGCTCTTTTTCACGGAGAGGCGGGTGGGGGGCCGTGAGCGCGTGCTTCACGGTGCTTCAAAAAACGTGCGTCTCACGCTCTGTCTTGGTGGGCTCGGGGTGGAGGGGCGTTTCTAGCAGACACTTGATTCGTTCCAACCGGAGCCTTATCATTTTTCCATGGTTCTTCGTTGGGTGTCCTTGGTTCTGCTTACGGCGGCAGCGTCTGCGCTCCTTTCATCAGGGTGCGCACGGATCAGGCAGGTTGTGCCAGAGGCGGACGGGCAGCCGTCAGTCGATGGGCAGGTCGATACCGACAAGGGATTGGCTTTTCTCGACGGCGCTCTCGATGGCGCTCTCGACGGCGCTCTCAACGGCGCTCTCGACGGTGCTCTCGACGGCGCTCTCGACGGCGCTCTCGACGGTGCTCTCGACGGTGCTCTCGACGGTGCTCTCGATGCCTCGAAGAGCGACCTCACGACACCCAGTCCCCTAGCGATCTCGCCCTCCACTGCGTATGCCCCATCAGGCTCCGAAATTCACTTCAAGGCCGTAGGAGGCAGCGGCGCGTTTACCTTCTCATTAGAAAAGGGAAGCAAGAGTGTGGTCAGCTCAGCTGGCGTATTGCAGAGCAGCGGTCCTGGCGAACTCACCATCCGTGTCACAGATGGTGCAGGAGATTACGCGGAGGCTCAGGTGGTGGTCTTCGCCCTCAGTGACCACCCAACCTTGGGGCTCTGGTTGTCAGCTGACACATTATTACCGGCTCTAGGGGATGGCGCTCATGTAGCCTCGTGGAATGATCGTAGCGCCCGCAAGAACGACATGCTTCAAGCCGACGAGAGCCGTCGCCCGACCCTCAGGCATGCAGCCCTCAACGGTTTGCCTGTGGTGGACTTCAATGGCGTGCAGTTCTTGAAACACCCCTCCTATGTGCCCGTGACGGGCGCTGCTCCACGCTCTGTGATCGCGGTAGTTAGCGACATCACACCACAGGGCGGACGGTCACCTGTATGCGCATGGGGCGACAGTGCCGCGTATCGAAACGGTTTCGGGCTCGGCGTTAGCGCTGCCAACGGTCGACACAGTGTGGACAGCACCTTCGTGGCGGATGTGCACAGCATCAGCGAAGCCTCCGCGTCGACCGTCATTGCGCGACCAAAGCGCCCCTATCTGGTGGTCGCAGAATACGATGGGCAGGCTCTTGACCAGCAGGTGAACGGGGTCTGGAGCGGTCGCAAGCTGGAGGTCCTCGACACCCGATCGCGGGTCCCCCTGGAGGTGGGGGCGTGGCACCTCATCGCCATCTCCTCGCTCTACGATTTCTACCGCGGCAGCATCGCTGAGTTGATGGTCTTCGAGGGTGCTTCTCGGGGCTCTCCCTTTGTTGAGACCCTCTGCTATCTGTCTCGAAAATATGACATCCCCATACTGTCACCACCGTCAAGGCAGGAGAAGCATTGCCCCTCGAGCCAAGGGGTGGGGTAGGGCCCTATCGCTACAGCCTCTCGGGTCCGGGTTCGATCGCCACCAGCGTCCTGGCTTGATCTTTCGACCACCACCCTTGCAGACCAAAGCCCCATCGCGTTCATCGCCGACGTCTCTGGGCAGCGACACCACTTTTCCCAGCACACTGCCTCACGACAGCCAACCTTTGTGGCCGATGGGATCAACGCGAAGCCCACTCTGCGTTTTTCGGGCGAGCAATCATTGTCCAATGCATGGATTGCCCCTGGTAGCAGCAGTCCGCGTGCGTTTGCTTTGGTCGTGAAGGACGCCAGCGCAGGCATGGTCTTCAGCTATGGCAGCGGTCAGAGGTGTGGAGGTGTTTTCTCACTGGTGGTGGATACCTTTTTGGGTGTCGACATCCGATGCACCATTTTGGAGACGAGAGCTCCCAAGGGCAATGAGCCCACGATCTTGGTGGTAAGCTACGATGGCAAGGCTGGGCAGGTTTTTGCCAATGGCGAAGAGGTCTTGAACGAGACCGCACACCTCGTTACCTCTAGAATTTATGGCAATAAATTAGGGGCTTACTTCATGGGCACGAACCAATACTTCCAGGGGGAGATCGCTGAGTTCATCGGTTTTGAGAAGTCGTTATCCGCGGTGGAACGTATGGCGCTCGAGTCCTACCTCAGCAGCAAATTTGGCATCCCATTGAAGTGAATCCCGCGCTGGGTGGTTGGCGAGAATTGGCCACCTTGGCAACTTCTTGCCTATCAGGGCCATCTTGGGCATTGCGCCGCATGCCCTATCTCGTTGCAATCCATCGCTTGGCTAGTCTGGTACGCTGCATGCTTTAGACGGAGCACATCACATCTCTTTGAGGAGTCTCCGTTATGGCATTTTTTACGATTGGAACACTCATCGTCGTCGCTGTTTGGGCGAAAAAGGCCTACAAGGCGTCGAAGCTTTTTCAGGCTATTCGTCATGCCTACGCCATTGGAAAAAATGCGAAGAAGCTCAAGTTCGCCGTAAAACACTGGGATGACGCAAAGCGAGTCGCCCATATCACTTATAAGGACAAAGAGTACCTGTTGAAAGTCTGCAAGGGTGGCGCCAAAGGGCTGGGTCATGCCGAAGACAGTCACGGTGTTGTCACCGTGGCGGCAAAGGGCGGCGGACAGGTACCTGCAGAGTTGGCTCAGGAGTTGATGAGATTGTACAAATACATGGAGTCGAGTTGGGGGTACCTTTACCACCAGCCCTTCACCGCTGAGAAGGCTGTAAAGGTTCTCACCACAGTAGGCCAATTCCTGGCTCCTTGGTGAACGAGACGCTCTTAGCCGGGCTTTGGAAACTTATTGAGGGCGTCGTCTCAGCGCATAATCTCTGGGAATTCATGCAAGGGCAATTCGGCGGGAGCGGCATAGGAGAGCGGTGTCGCCAAGGAAAAGTCGGCGGGGGTCAACGCATCACCCACGAGCCTTGCCGTTGGGGTTCATCGCGAGATAGTCCTCCTGCAGGTGAGCGCCCTTGAAGAGATCGACCTTGATGCGCTCCGCGTGCCAGAAGGCTAGCACCCGACGGGGAGCGCGCCAGGGATGCGCCCACACACCACAAGGCGTGGCAACTGCTCGGAAGACTGGCTACAGTCGCAGACCAACTCCATCACCCGGGGGGCAGAAGGAAGTTCTTATGCGTGCGTTCTTATTTGTCGCGATTTCTATGTTTGCTGCCACTGGTTGCAAGGGGGGCGAGGCTGAAGCGCCAAAAGCCAAGGCCGTGGAGGTGAAAGCGCCCAAGGCCAAAGAGGTCGTCAAGGCCAACGCCCCCAAGGCCAAAAAGGCCGTCGAGGCGAAAGCACCAATAGCCAAGCTGGTGAAGCTGAGCGTTGATGACATCAAGGCTGTGGCGATCGCAGCTGGCTACAAGGTCAGGAAGACTCGGACCTTACCCGTGCAGCTCGGTATCAAGACCACCGCGATCAGCCTGAACAAGGTAACCGTCGTGACACTCTCTCATTACCCAAAAGACTCAGCTTACAACAAGCCCACTACCCAGCCAGAGATCGTCAGTGAACTGCGTGAGGGCGACTTCGTCATCGCCGTTCGTTCGCCCAAGGGAAAAGCAGCGGCCCGCAAGACCTTGCTCGACGCGCTTCAGGTGGCGGCCAACAAGAAGTAGTTGTTCCAACACCACCCTGATTCTCGCAGAGCCACGCTAGAGCACTTCCTCATCGCCGAGAGTTTCAAGGGAGGCAGCAGTGGGAACGGCGATCTCATTGCTCGCTCTGCACATGCCCCCCGCGCGCCCCCAGCGACCACGCAGCAGAGCAGTAGCAGGCCACCTGCCTGGGAGCTTGGATATCGGACGTGCATGCTGGTGCTTAGCATGGCCAAAAGCGGCTACTCAGCCAGCCACTCCAAAGCGCGCGGTGAAACGCTTATTCTCTATGACGTACAACTCTACGACTCAATGGGCCGCAACGATCGGCCTCAAACTTGTGGGCAGGAGAGAGATTGTGATCGAGACCTATAAAGAGCATGAAGCGCAACGAAATGCCCAAGGCGTCCCTGCCTTGCCTTTGGACCCAGAGCAAACCGACGCTCTCTGCCAGCTGCTCTGCGAGCCCCCCGAAGGTGAGGCGGACTTTTTGTTGCACCTGCTCCAGGAGCGGGTGGCCCCAGGGGTGGACCCAGCGGCCGAGGTCAAGGCGGCCTTTCTTGGAGCCATCGTCAAAGGTGAAAAGACCTCCCCCCTGGTTTCCAAAGAGCAAGCAGTGGCGCTTCTCGGCACCATGCTCGGGGGCTACAACATCGAGCCGCTCATCACGGCCTTGAGCGACGAGGCCCTTGCTGATGGGGCGGCCACGGCGCTCTGTGGCACGACCCTCGTCTACGATGCTTTCGCCGAGATCGTGGCCCTCGCGCAGACCAACGCAGCGGCCAAGAAGGTGCTGGATGCGTGGGCTGCGGGGAGCTGGTTTGCCCAACGGCCCAAGCTCCCCGAGACCCTCACCGTGAAGGTCTTCAAGGTGGAAGGGGAGATCAATACCGACGATTTTTCGCCCGCGGGCGACGCGTGGAGTCGGCCCGATATCCCGCTGCACGCCCTGCGCATGGGCTTGGCGCGTTTTCCTGGCGGCATCGAGACCATCGCCAAGTGGCGTCAGGAGGGGCACACCGTCGCTTTCGTGGGTGATGTGGTGGGCACGGGATCATCGCGAAAATCTGCTTGCAATAGCGTGCTGTGGCATATCGGGGAGGACATCCCGGCGGTGCCCAATAAGCGGCGCGGTGGGGTGGTCATCGGCGGCGCCATCGCACCCATCTTCTTCAACACCGTGGAAGATTCGGGTGGGCTGCCCTTGCGCGCCGACGTCTCGAAGCTTGCCCACGGAGCGGTGATCACCGTCGATACGCAGAAGGGTGAGATCCGCGCCGAAGGTGGCGCTCTGCTTTGCACCTTCGAGCTTAGCCCCAACACCTTGGCTGATGAGTTTCAGTCCGGGGGTCGCATCCCGCTGATCATTGGGCGCTCCCTCACGGACAAGGCTCGCGCGGCCCTGGGCCTCGCGCCTACAGAGCTTTTTGCCAAGGCCGACAACCCAACGCCTGCCCCAGACCAGGGCTACAGCTTGGCTCAGAAGATGGTCGGCAAGGCGTGCGGCGTGAGCGGCGTTTTGCCTGGTACGGCGTGCGAGCCCAAGATGACCACTGTGGGCTCTCAGGACACCACCGGCCCCATGACCTCCGATGAGCTCAAGGAGCTGGCCTGCCTCAAATTCCAAAGCCCCATGGTGATGCAGTCCTTCTGCCACACGGCGGCCTACCCCAAAGCCACCGACGTCAAGATGCATCAGCAGCTCCCAGGCTTCATCACCGAGCGGGGCGGGGTGGCCCTCGAGCCCGGCGATGGTGTGATCCACAGCTGGCTCAACCGGCTCTTGATCCCCGATACCCTCGGCACCGGCGGCGATTCCCACACGCGCTTCCCCATGGGCCTCTCCTTCCCCGCTGGGTCAGGCTTGGTGGCCTTCGCAGCGGCTCTGGGCTTCATGCCGCTGGATATGCCAGAGTCTGTGCTCGTGCGCTTCAAAGGCAAGATGAACCCAGGCATCACCCTGCGGGACGTGGTGAACGCCATCCCCTATTGGGCCATCCAAAAGGGGCTGATGACGGTCCCGAAAAAGAACAAAAAGAATATCTTCAACGGGCGGATCTTGGAGATGGAGGGCTTGCCCGATCTCTCCGTGGAGCAGGCCTTCGAGCTCACGGACGCGGCGGCGGAGCGTAGCGCAGCGGCGGGGTGCATCCAGCTCTCGGAAAAGAGCGTCAGCACCTTCCTGCGTTCCAACATCGCGCTGATGCAAGACATGATCGAGCGCGGCTACCAAGACAAGGCGACGTTGGCCCAGCGCATCGCGGATGCCCAAGCGTGGCTGGATGACCCGAAGCTGCTGCGCGCGGACGAAAACGCTCAATACGCAGAGGTGATCGAGATCGACCTCGCAGAGATCAAAGAGCCAATCTTGGCTTGCCCAAATGATCCAGATGACGTGAAGTTGCTCTCGGACGTGGCTGGCCAGGCCATCGATGATGTGTTCTTGGGCTCCTGCATGACCAACATCGGACACTTCCGCGCTGCAGCCGAGCTGTGGCGTGGTCAACCCTTCAATACCAAGGTCCGCACCTGGGTCTGCCCGCCGACCCGCATGGACCAGGCGAAGCTCAAAGAGGAGTCGCTCTTCTCCGTGTACGCGGCGGTGGGGGCGCGCGTGGAGATCCCCGGTTGCTCGCTCTGCATGGGCAACCAAGCCCGTGTGCCGGAGGGCGCGACGGTCTACTCCACCTCCACGCGCAACTTCGACAATCGCATTGGAACGGGGGCGCAGGTTTATCTGGGGTCGGCTGAGCTGGGCGCCGTGGTGAGCCTGCTGGGCAAGCTGCCCCAGCCCGAAGAGTATTTCGCGGCGGTGGAAAAGCTTCAGCCCAAGGCTGAGGCGATTTACCGGTATCTTCAATTTGATGAGTAGGGGAGGCTAGAACGCCTCCACGACCTCCAGCTAGGCAGCCGTCAGCACCCTGTGCAGGAGATGGACCAACGAAAGCTGCTCCCCTGCTCGAGTTCGGCGATCTGTGTCATAGCCGTGGATCCTGGCGCAGCGTTTGTACCACCAATGCGGAGGGTCTTGGTGACCCCATTGTTGAAGCCCAGCCGAGCCTGGTAGATCTCGTTGATAATGGCATCTACCGCTGCTTGGGACATTCCATTGTCGTTGAGATCTAGCGCTTCGATAGCCACCAACCCACTGACCATGCCCGGCTCTGCTCCCACCAACTGGTTATGACTGAGTTCGAGATCCGTAAGGAGGGTCAGGTTTCCCAGCTCCTTTGGAATGCTCCCACTTAGTTGGTTGGATTTGAGCAAGATCCTGGTGAGGTTGGTCAGGTTGCCTAGAGATCTTGGAATGCTGCCGCTCAGATCGTTGCCGTCGAGCCACAGATCATTCAGGCGGGTTAGCCCTCCCAGCTCTGGAATGCTGCCGCTGAACGAGTTGTAGTCGAGATAGAGCTTCTCTAGGTTTTTCAGGTTTGCCAGCTCCCCTGGAATTTCGCCGGTGAGGTTGTTGAAGGTGAGCCCGAGATAGACCAGGCTGGTCAGGTTGCACAGCCCCATTGGAAAGGTGCCAATCAGGTCATTCCAGCTGGAGTCGACTTCAGAGATTCCTCCTACCCCATCCATCGAAACGGCATGGAGGACCTTCTCGCCTGCAAGGGTGAAGGTGTGACTGAAAGAGCTTTCTGTTACTGGGGGGCTGCCGTCTCCAAGGTGCCAAGTCAGCTCGTCGCCTGTCTTGGTGACATACATGATGAAGGCGATTTCTGGCTCGTATATCGTGGTGAACGTTAGAATCGTGTTCATAGGCGCGGTGCTATCAGCGGCGCTATCGTTGACTAGGGCGCTATCGCTGGGGGCTGATCCATCAAGGCTGCCGTCTGCGAGGCTGCCGTCTGCCAGCCTGCCGTCTGCCAGCCTGCCGTCTGCCAGCCTGCCGTCTGCCAGGCTGCCGTCTGCGAGGCTGCCGTCTGCCAGGCTGCCGTCTGCGAGGCTGCCGTCTGCGAGGCTGCCGTCTGCGAGCCTGCTGTCTGCGAGGCTGCTGTCTGCGAGCCTGCCGTCGTGAGAGGGGTCGAATCCTAGCCTGGCGCAGCCTGAAAGCAGCACCAAGAGCATCACCAGAGTTTGTGGCTTTTTAGGAACTCCAAACACCGTTCGAGATCCCTCCACGCTCCAAGTCTATCTACTGAAGTCTAACACACGTGGTTGGACCTGGGATCTGATTCTCGTGTTCGCTTGAGCCTTGGCCACGCCTCATATTAGCGAGCACCCACCGGCTGGCGGTGCGCGGGGATCTGACCGATGGCTCCACCGTTGGGGTGAATCGCCTCTGCGAAGGGGTTTCGCGTGAGACCATCAGGCGTGAGGTTGCCCATGATCTCCAGGCTCAAATCCATCTTCCCGTCGACCGCTTGTTGGTTGCTATTGACCTTGGCGGGGTTGTTGAGCAGCGCCATGACCGGGGCCTGTTTGCTCATCAGAAGATCATATGCCCACTTGGCGGGGTCCTGGCTGCGGCCGATGCCGAGCATCCCAGCCAAGCTCTTACGCAGCACGAGGTCGGCGGGCAGGAGGTTCATCGGTGCAAACCACCCCTCCGTCGCCCTCAGCGCCTTCTGAACTGCCTCCGCGGCAGCGCGCTGGTCGGCAGCTTCTTTGCCCTTGAAGCCCTTGACCACTGCCTTCAGCGCAGCTTTCAGCGCGCTGTGGGGAGCCCCAACCCCTTCCGTGGCGGCGCCCTTGGTGCTCAGCGCGAGATCGAATTTCTCCAAGGCTCGAAGCGCCATGATCACGGGCTTTTTCTCGGGATAGTTCCGGCCCTCTTCGCTCACCGCCTCTAGCGCCGTTTTGGCGTCAGCCAGGGTGCGTGCGGCAGTCTCCGCGGTGGGCAGGTTGCCCTCCAGAGTTTTTTTGAAGTGCTTCGCCAGGCTCTTGGCTGCGCGCCTCGCCCAGCCACGCAGGGCCGAGTTGCTCAGGACCTGCTCGACGATGGCCGCGCGCCCCGCTGAGTCCTTGGCGGCAGCTAGCGCCGCGTGCATGCCCTTTGTGCCCACCAACGTTGGAACCTTGATCTCTCCCTTACGGGCTAACTTCACCAGTCGCTTGTCGAGGCGGTGCACCCAGCGAGGCAGGTCACCAATAGGCGCCGTAGTGGCCCAGTTGGTGCACTCGATGCCCGTGATGCGCTTTTTGCCGGCGAAGAAGCCAAAGACGTCCTGTTTGTGCTGGCTCGGGCTGTTCTCAGCTCTCACTCCGGCGTTTACGTAGCGCACGAAGCGGTCCATCTGCTGGTCTGTGAAAACAACGGGGAAGGCATATTGCACAAAGTTGCCCGTGATGGCGGCGTCATTGAGCTTCGTGCCAAAGGTGTTGTGGTGGCCAATGCCCCTGCGGCCTTGGTCCATGATCAGCGCGTGCAGGTGGTCTGGGTGGCTGTTCACGGCAAACCAGGCCGTGTTGGGCCCCATCACCTGTTTGAAGAGCTGAAAGTTCTCCGGAGTGACGCTGAAGAGGGTCTTTTTCGGTTGGGCCACATTGCCGCGCTTGAGGGCATAGGTCTTACCCCCCACATCGATCCAAACCTTGGCTTGAGGGGAGAGCTTTTGTGTGGCGTCCTTCATCGCGATGCCCTTGATGTTGGCGCCCTTGTCGTAGACTTTGACCTTGCCTTCGGCGATCAACGCGGCGGCGCGGTCGCCCATGCCCCCAGCAGACACGATCTCGAGCAGCGACTCTGGCCCCATACGGCGTTTGCCAATCTGCTGCATGCCGCGGAAGCGTCGGGAAAAAGTTAGGGAGGCGGGTAACGATGCCTTCTTGGCTAGCTCATGCATCACCTCCAGGCGCACAGGCAGGCTCTCGATGGAGATAGCCTTCTGAAATTTTACGCTGGCGGGGTTCATGCTCGAGAGCAGTTTGAGCTTCTCAGGGCTGGCCCAGGACGTGCGATTCTTGCTGTGCTTGTGGGGTTTGACGCGTTGACGTTGCACGCGTTTGCTTGCCGTAGTGCGAGCCGGTGTCATGCGGCCAGCGCCTGGCACTTGGATCTGCTGAGGTTGCCCCGAGACTTGCGCGCTGAGGAGACAGAGCCCCACGGCGGTGAGGGTGCTGAGAGTTGTGGTGGCAATGTGTCGGGGCATGATTCACCTGGAGGTTAAGCATGGCAGTTGCATAGACCAGGCCGACTTCAGTCCCTGTTATTGCGGCTGCTTAGCTATGCAGTCTCATAGAGTGGACACTGGAAAATGGAGCACCTCGTCGAGATCTGGAGGGTTGTACCTACACTTCCCCACAGCGTTGGCATTTTTGGAGAGTCATCACGCCGCCCGTATAATTGCTCTCGTAATCGGCGATTCTTTGATTGCTAAGTATTAACGTAGGGTTGGCCTGAATGTTGGGCTAAGTGGAGCGAGGGATGTCGGGACGAAGAGGGAAGCGGGGAGCGCTTTGGGGGTTTCGGTTGCTTCTCGCCGCCGCCTTGGCGGTGGGCATTGGTTATTTGCCCTACCACGTCTATGGCCCTGAGGGGATCGGTCGTGTTCGACGCCTAGAAAACGAGCATGCTGCGTTGGTCTCAGAGACTGTAGGGCTCGCCAAGCGGAACAAGGAGTTGGTGCAAGAGATTCGTGAACTCAAGAGCAATAGATGGGCCGCTGAGCGCGTGGCCCGTGATGAGCTGGGCCTCGTGCGCCCAAGCGATCTCATCTTCATCTTCGAGTAGGCTATGTCACGTTGGGTTGCCAAGAGCTTCTATCGCCTCCGTCACCTGCTGATGGAGCGTGTAGGTGTGATTTTGGTGGGCCTCGCTCTTTGGTTGCTCGCCACCGGTCGTTTTGCTCAGCCGCGTCTGGCCATCCCCACAGCGTCGCTTCTCACCATGGCCTTTGCCTATCGCGCAGTGGTGGGCTGGCGGCGCCCTGCCAAGGGGCTGCGTCGTCTGCTTGATCAGGTCGAGCTTGGTTTGTTGCTGCTGGGCAGTGTGTATGCGGTGATTCAGCTCGCCGGTGGGCCGGGCTCTTGGGCTCAGCCCCTCGCATATGTGGCGGTGGCGTATCTCGTGGGTTTCAACCGGCGCTTGGTGGGGGGGCTGCTCACTGTGGTGGCTTTGGGGTGGCAAGTGACGGTGCATGTGGGTGGTGTGGCCATGCAGCCGCGTGGGGCTGTCGCTTGGGATCTCGTGGCAACGCAGGGCGCGTATATTATACTTTTCGCCGTGGGTAACTTCGTGTTTTTGCAGGCGGAGGTTGCGCGGCGGCGTCGTGAGCACGAGCAGCGGGTTAGCGACGAGATCCGCGCCATGCAGGATGAGGCGCGCGACTTTCGCCTGATCTCGAGTTCTCTCGTTTCTATGCGCAACGATCGTGAGCTGGCAGAAGCCAAGTTGATGCGTGGTGCGGTGGAGTCCATCCACCAGAGCATGTTTTTCACCCTGGATCTGCTGAAGAAGACGCTCGGTCTGCAGACTTGCGTATTGCTCTGGCTCGACAGCAGCGGCAAAGAGCTGCGGATCAAAGAGCTGGTTACGGACAGTCAGCTGGTCACCGAGACGCCGATCCCAGCTCAGGCTGGAGCAGTGGGCGGGATCGTCAAAAACCGCATTTTGCTCAACCTACGAAGTCTTCGCCGTGGCGCCCAGGGCATTCCTTATTACCAAGGACCTGAAGAGGTGGGCGCTTTCGTTGGCGTTCCAGTGCTCGAGGATGGTCACCTGCGGGGTGTGCTCTGCGCAGACCGCAAAGGGGAGCAGCCTTTCTCCACGAGTGAGGAGGAGTTGCTGGTGCAGGCGGCCCGCCATGTTCTGCGTGGGATCCAGAACGAGCGAGTTTTTTCGGCTGTGGAGCGGGCCAAATACGAGCACGAGCGCTTCTATCGCGCCTCGACGATGCTCAATCAGGCGTTGACGCTGGCTGAGGTTTACGAGACGGCTTTTGCAGCAGCGGAACAGATCATGGGCTTCGACTTTGGCGCCCTGACCCTTTACGACCAGGCACAACGACGCCACACCATCGTCAAGGTAGTGGGCGAGGGCGCCGAGGGCTTGGAGGGCCAGAGCTTTCGCAATAACGCTGGCTTGGTCGCGATGGTCGTCAAGAATCGGCATTATTTGCCGGTGGGAGAGATTCCACGCAATCGTGAAGCCATGCTCTTCACGCGCAAGTTGCGGGTGCAGGGTATGGATTCAATGGTGGTCCTACCGCTGATTATTCAGGACCAGGCTATTGGCAGCTTCGTACTCGCTGCTGAGGCGGTGGGCCGTTTTCCCAAGAAGGTCCGGGAGATGCTGGGCGTGATCAGCAACCAGGTGGCGGTCTCGGTGGAGAACGCCAAAATGTACAAACGCATGGAGGAGATGGCCACCACCGATGGCCTCACGGGGCTCCCCAATCACCGGACCTTCCAGGCGCGTTTTTCGGAGATGCTGCATCGCGCCGAGCGTAACGGCAAACCCGTCTCGGTTCTGCTGACGGACGTAGACAAATTTAAATTGGTGAATGACACCTACGGCCACCCAGTGGGTGACCGGGTGCTCAAGCGGGTGGCCAAGGTGCTTGCGGGGCAGGTGCGTAAGGTGGACGTGGTGGCCCGTTATGGTGGTGAAGAGTTCGCCATCGTGCTCGAGGAGACTGACGTTGAAGGCGCTCTGCTGCTCGCCGAGCGCGTGCGACAGGAGCTGGCGGCGCAAGTCATGAACTCCGACAAGGGGGCCTTTCGCGTCACCATGTCCCTTGGCATCGCCAGCTATCCCCAAGATGGCAAGGACAAGCAGCTCCTCATCGAGCGCGCAGACCAGGCGCTCTATCACGCCAAAGAGAGCGGCCGGAATCGTTCCGTCCACTACCAGCAGATGGCTGTGGCGCAACGCAGCGCGGTAGGGTGAGTTGCACAGCAGGCAAAGCGGGAGCAATGGCCGTTGTCATCAGCTCCCCCCAGGGGTAACGTCAGATTATGCCGAAAACATTCGTGTTGGACACCAACGTGATGCTGCACAACCCAACCGCCACCACAAGCTTTGGGGCGGCTGAGATTGTCATCCCCATCTACGCCATCGAGGAGATCGACCGCTTCAAGCGCGAGTTGAGCGAGCTTGGTCGCAATGCGCGCGTGTTTACGCGCTACCTTGATCGCTTGCGGATGGGCGGTAACCTCTCCACGGGTGTGCCCACGGAGGGCGGCGGGCGACTGCGGGTCGCTGTGGTGCAGGGTGAGACTGGCCCCATCGAGTCTATGGGGGCACCCAACCGGGCCGACAATTTGATCTTGGCTGCGGCCCTACAAGAGCAGAAGTCGGATCCGAAAAAGACGGTTGTCTTTGTCACCCGTGACGTGAACTTGCGGATCCGAGCCGACGCCATGGGGCTCGCCGCCGTGGACTACCTCGACGAGCGGGTGGATATCGAGGAACTCTACACAGGCACCGTTGAACTCAAGGTGCCAGGAGAGTCCGTAGATCGGCTTTATTCCGATGGAGCCGTGCCCTATAAAGGAGAGGCTGCGAGGAACCTTCTCCCCAACACCTATGCCTTGGTGAAGGACGAGAGCAACGAGGGGCACACCGCGTTGGCTCGTTATGATGAGGGCACCGAGAGTCTCGTTGCACTACGGCGCACCAAGGAGCCCGTCTGGGGGATTCGCCCACGAAACAAGGAGCAGCATTTCGCCCTCGATCTTCTGCTCAACGACGACATCAAGTTGGTGACCTTGGTGGGCAAGGCAGGCACCGGCAAGACCCTCATCGCGCTGGCGGCCGGGCTGCAGCGGGTCGTCGAGGACCATAATTATCAGAAGTTGTTGGTGAGCCGTCCGATTTTCCCCTTGGGGCGTGATGTCGGCTTCCTTCCTGGCGATATCGAAGAGAAGCTCAACCCTTGGATGCAGCCGATCTTTGACAACTTGGAGCTGCTCCTTGGCGTGGGACACGCCGATCGTGAGGAGCGCAGTTACCGCGAGTTCCTTGAGATGGGCTATATCGAGGTCGAGCCGCTGACTTATATCCGTGGTCGATCGATCCCCAACCAGTTTATCATCGTTGACGAGGCACAGAACCTTACGCCTCACGAGGTGAAGACCATCATCACTCGGGTCGGAGAGAACACCAAGATTGTGCTTACGGGAGATCCCTACCAGATCGACAACCCCTACATCGACTCTGCAAGCAACGGCCTCTCTACAGTGGTGGAGCGCTTCAAGGACGTTGGGCTAGCGGGACACGTCACGCTCTCCAAGGGCGAACGCTCCGAATTGGCGGAGTTGGCGGCAAACAAGCTCTAGCATGTACCAGTCCGTGACATCTCCCATGGTTACGTTGCCCATGCCCTCTCTCCATGCTGCGGTGTTATGGGTCCTTTGATCGAGGCCTTCATCGAAAGCTTGCTCCATGAGCGGCGGCTCTCCGCCCACACGGCGCGCGCTTACTCTCGAGATTTGCGCGAGGTGGCGCGGTTCATTCGGGAGCAGAAGGGAGCGGAGGTTGCGCTCACGGACTTCGATGTGGTGGCGGTTCGTCGCTACCTAGCAGGACTTTTTTCACGCAACGAGGCCAGCACTATTTCGCGCAAGCTGAGTAGTCTGCGCAGCTTTGGTGAGTTTCTTGTGCGTCGAGGTGAGTGGCAGGATAACCCGCTTCGGTTGATCGCGATGCCCCGCGCCAAGAAGGCGTTGCCACGCTTCCTCGATGTGGACGATGCCTTTGCCATCGTGGATGGATCCTCCGACGCTGACACACCTGCGGATGCTAGGGACCACGCCATGCTCGAGGTGCTCTATGGCAGCGGGCTGCGTGTTTCGGAGCTCTGTGGCCTGGATCTCGTCGATGTAGAGCTATCTGCCCATACCCTCCGTGTGCGAAGCGGAAAAGGGGGCAAGGATCGTCTTGTACCCTTTGGACGCGCTCTCAGTGAAGCGCTCCAACGTTATCTCGACCTGCGTTCGGGGCTCTGCCATCCCAAAACAGGCTGGCAGGATCCAGCTGCACTTTTTTTGAATCGTCGAGGTGGGCGGTTGACGGTCCGTTCGGTGGCGCGCATGGTTGGGAAGGCTTCAGCTCGAGCTGGGACACGTCAGCCGGCGTCACCACATGTGCTGCGACATTCCTGCGCTACACATCTCCTCGACGCAGGCGCTGACCTCCGCGTGATTCAGGAAATCCTCGGTCACGCGAGCTTGCGCACCACGCAGCGCTACACTCACGTCTCCGTGGATCACCTGATCCGCGTTTACGACCAGGCTCATCCCCACGCTGACAAGCCACGGGAGAGTAAGGAGCAGGAACCATGAAGGTGCGAAGCACGACAATCCTGGCGGTTCGCCGCGATGACTCAATGGTCGTCGCCGGTGATGGGCAGGTGACGATGAACTCAACCGTGGTGAAGGGCGGCGCGCGGAAGGTGCGCATGATGGCCGGTGGCAAGATCGTTGCTGGCTTCGCAGGGTCTGCGGCCGATGGAATGACGCTCTTTGACCGCTTTGAGACAAAGCTCAAGGAGTTTGGTCAGAGCATCACTCGCGCAGCGGTGGAGCTGGCGAAGGATTGGCGCACGGATAAATTCCTACGGCGCCTCGAAGCGCTGCTGGTAGTGGCGGACCATGAGCATATATTCTTGATCTCCGGTACTGGGGATGTCATCCAGCCCGATGATGGTGTGGTAGCCATTGGCTCAGGCGGCACCTACGCGCTGGCCGCTGCGCGTGCGCTCTTGCGTCATACCGAGCTCTCGGCGCGCGAAGTCGCCGAGGCGGCGATGAAAATCGCGGCAGAGATTTGCGTATACACCAACGACTCGCTGATTATCGAGGAGCTAAAGTGACCCGAGAGAACGACACAACCGTGCTCACACCGCGCGCCATCGTCGAGGCGCTGGATCGTTACATCATTGGCCAAGGGGACGCCAAGCGTGCCGTGGCCGTCGCCTTGCGCAATCGCTGGAGGCGCCAGCAGGTGGAGGCGCCGCTGCGTGATGAGATCTACCCCAAGAATATCATCATGATTGGCCCCACGGGCGTGGGGAAGACAGAGATCGCGCGTCGCTTGGCGAAGCTCTCTAGCGCCCCCTTCGTTAAGGTGGAAGCGACGAAGTTCACTGAGGTTGGTTATGTTGGCCGCGACGTGGAGTCGATGATTCGCGATCTCGCTGAGACCTCGGTCAATATGCTGAAGGAGGAGGAACGCGAGCGGGTACGTCCTCGAGCTCGTGAGCTGGCTGAGGACCGCCTCTTGGAGCTGCTTCTTCCTGAGCCTCCCCATGAATTCGAGGACCGCGCCGATGACGCCCCTGGCACCTCGCCCTCCGTGGAACAATCACGCGAGAAGCTGCGCAAGTTGCATCGCGAGGGCAAGTTGGACGAGCGTGAGGTGGAGATAGACGCTCAGGATCGCATGCTCCCTGTCTTCGAGAATTTCAGCGCTGGCGGTATGGAGGAGATGGTGGTCAATATCTCCGATATGTTTGGCAACGCATTCCCCAAGCGCACCAAACGTCGACGTGTGAAGGTCCCTGAGGCTCTGAAGCTGCTTGAGGATGAGGAGGCCGCCAAACTGATCGACAGTGATAAGGTGGTGCGCGAAGCCATCCTACGTGTGGAGAACTCGGGGATCGTTTTCATCGATGAGATTGACAAGGTTTCCAACCGCAGCGGTGCTGGGGCAGGTGGGCCTGATGTGAGCCGTGAGGGCGTGCAGCGCGACCTCCTGCCAGTGGTGGAAGGGTCGACGGTGACGACCAAGTATGGGCCGGTGCACACCGATCACATCCTATTTGTCGCTTCGGGAGCGTTCACCGTCGCCAAGCCCTCGGATTTGATCCCAGAGCTGCAGGGGCGTTTTCCGATCCGGGTGGAGCTCTCATCGTTGACGGAGGCGGACTTCGTTCGCATCCTCACCGAACCGAGGAACGCCCTCTGCAAGCAGTATGAAGCGCTCCTCGCCACGGAGGAGATCGAGCTGGTCTTCACGGATGAAGCAGTGTTGGAGCTAGCTCGCATCGCGAGCAAAGTGAACGACAGCATGGAAAACATCGGTGCACGTCGCTTGCATACCGTGCTCGAGAAGCTGCTCGAGGAGCTATCCTTCGAGGCGCCCGATATCGGGGCGCAGACGATCAACGTTACCGCAGAATACGTGCAGGAGCGCCTCTCGGCTGTGGTGGAGAGCGACGATCTTTCGCGGTATATTCTCTAGACGTTCGCGGCGTAAGTCGCAGACGTCATCTAGGCTCTACCTCTGGCTGATAGGTAGGCCGAGGCAAGGCAGAGCACGAGAGACGGCGACCGATGGTGGATTTCGTCGAGGGGCTTGGCAAGCTTGGCGACCCCGTGAAGATTGTGAGCGGCGTGGACATCTTGTCCCTGGCGCTGACGGTCCAGCAGGGGTTCGTGCTTTCTCGCGTTGATGGGGTCAGTTCGGCGCAAATGCTCTGCCAGATCAGTGGGTTGGGGGAGGCGGCAACCCTAGAAATTCTCAAAGGTTTGCGTGCAGGCGGGCTGATTATCGTGGGTGATGAGGATCCCCCCCGCGTGAGCAAGCCTGCCGAAGTCCGCGAAGAAGCCTCTCCCGAAGAAGCCTCCCCCGCGGAAGCACTGAACGACATTGAGCTCCCGCCGATTATTTCTCGGGCGGCGGATTCGGCCCCCACACGTTCCCAAGAGATGCGGGCGCTCGAAGATCTGGACATTACGGCAGAGGACGAAGCGGAGCTCGACAAGGAAGATGATGAGGGGGAGATAGACCTCAGGCGTGAAATCCGAGTGCGGGTGCGCGCCTTACACGCGCGCATTGACGACCTCAACTTCTTTGAGCTTCTGGGAGTGGACGTCAATGGAGACACCAGGGAGGTGCGGCGCGCCTATTTCAAGCGCAGCAAGCAATTTCACCCTGATCGTTTCTTCAGCAAGAAGTGTGGGCACTACGAAGAGAAGCTGGCGCGGATCTTCAAACAGACGACATCCGCGTATGAATTTTTGCAGCAAGATGATAAGCGCGCCGAGTACCAAGAGATGATTCTGCGTGAGCGTGAAGAGCTGCACATCGCGGAGAAACTGGCCAAGGAAGTGGCTCAGGTCGAGGGCATGGCTACGCCCAACGATACCCCAAGTCAGGGCGAACTAAGGGCAGAGGCAGAGCAATCCAAAATCGCGTCGACCGGGACAGCGACGAGCTACAGTTATGTGAAGGTCGGAAAGTCTGAGCGTGTTGCACGTCAACGCCGCGCGACGGCTGCTCTTGGCACACCTGTTTTCAACAAGGATGATCAATTGCCCGTGGTGGTAGGGGCTGGGAGCAGCGCTGAGTTCGAGCCCAATGTTGGTCATCGAGATGTGACCCCTGATGAGGCGATCCCTGCAGTGGGTGAGGGCAGCCGACCGGAGAGCAGTGGCGAAAATGCGCTGCTCACAGGGGAGTATGTTGCGCCGCCCACGGATGATGACGCGCGGGCGGCCCGTCGCACCCTCGATCGTCGTCGTCGTCGTCGTATGACGGGGTTAGGGGCTATCGACGAGCGACAGGGGAAGGCCAAGGGCTTCTACGAGAAGGGCATGAAGCAGCTAGACGAGGGGAAGACCCTTGCTGCCGCAGCGAGCCTCAAATTGGCGTTAACCTACGATCCCTCCACTCCAGAGTACCAACAGCGCTATGATGAGGCAGTGGATGCTTCACGCGAGGTTACTGCCGAAGGTTTCTACAAGCGCGCTCTTTTTGAGGAGTCCGTGGGCAGGGTGGAGGCCGCTGCCAAGCTCTTCCTCCGGGCAGCTGAGATCTTGGACAGTGCTTTGTATCTCACTCGTGCTTGTGAAGCCGCTCGTGAGCTCGAAGATTTGGAAAAAGCGCTGGAATATGGTACTCATGCGGTACAGAAGGAACCAGGATCGGTGGCGGCGCGGTTGGCGATTTCCCGTGCGTGTTTGGCTTGTGGCGACAAGAAACGGGCCAGACACGAGGTGGATATGGCGCTCAAACTGGCTCCGGCAGATGCCGAGGCCAAGGATCTGCTCAAGCGGATCAAGCGGGCTTGACGCCAGCGCAGGGGCATCGTGATCCAGATGAGTCTTTCGCATAGCATGGTGGGATAGCGATGGAAAAAGTCATCGGAGTAGACCTCGGCACTACCAACTCCTGCGTGGCGATTGTGGAGGATGGCACCCCCAAGGTGATCCCCAATCGTGGGGGCTACAAAACAACCCCCTCCATGGTTGCAGTGGCAGAGAACGGTAAACGCCTTGTGGGGCATATTGCCAAACGGCAGGCGATCACCAACGCGGAAAACACGGTGCATGCGGGCAAGCGGCTCATCGGACGCAAATGGACCTCGCCCTCGGTGAAGGTGGCGATGGAGAGTGTGCCATACACCATCGTCGAGGGGCCTCATGACGACGTCCGTATTCGCTTGAGGGATAAGGTGTATTCCATCCCTGAGATCTCGAGCTTCATCCTGCAGGAGATGAAGCTCGTCGCCGAGGAGTACCTTGGCGAAGAGGTCAACCAGGTCGTCGTGACCGTGCCAGCCTATTTCAACGACGGACAACGACAAGCCACGAAGGACGCGGGGCGCATTGCGGGTTTGGACGTGATCCGCATCATCAATGAGCCCACCGCCGCTGCGCTGGCGTACGGCTTTGGCAAGAACCTGGAGCGCAAGGTCGCTATCTACGATCTTGGCGGGGGGACCTTCGACATCTCGATTCTCGAGATTGGCAACGGTGTCTTCGAGGTGATCAGCACCGCGGGTGATACGTTCCTCGGCGGGGAAGATTTTGACAAGCGTGTGATCGATTGGCTGGTCTTTGGCTTTGCCAAAGAGCACAAGACTGACTTGCGCAAGGACAAAATGGCGCTCCAACGGCTCAAGGACGTGGCAGAGAAGGCCAAGTGTGAGCTGAGCGCCGTGCGCGAGACGGAGATCAACTTACCCTTCATCATCAGCACCTCGCGTAATGACGCACTCCATCTGCAGCGTACGCTTACCCGTGAGAAGCTCGAGGAGCTGACCATCGACCTCGTAGAGCGCACGGTTCATATCTGCAAGAAGACGTTGCGTGAGGCTGATATTGACAAGTCGGAACTCGAAGATGTGATCCTCGTGGGTGGCCAAACGCGCATGCCCAAAGTGCAGGAGATGGTGGCGGAGTTTTTTGGTCTCGAGCCCTGCAAAGGTGTGCATCCAGATGAGGTCGTTGCGCTGGGTGCGGCGATTCAGGGCACCGCGTTGCTCGATGAAGACACCGACATGTTGTTGCTGGATGTCACTCCGCACTCCCTCGGTATTATGATCGTTGGTGGCTACTTCCATAAGCTCATTGAGCAGAACACCACTGTCCCCACGAGCAAGAGCCATGTCTTCATCACAGTCAAAGACAACCAGACATCTGTGAAGATTCTCGTCTTGCAGGGGGAGGCAGAGCGCGCCGAGGAAAACGAACTCTTGGGCGAGTTCATCCTCACCGGCTTACGGCGGGCCCCCCAAGGCGAGGTGGAGATCGAGGTAAAATTCGAGATCAGCGCTGATGGCATTGTGAGTGTTTCTGCGAAGGACCTGGAGACGGGGCAGCAGCAGAGCATCACCGTCACCGCCACCAGCGGTCTCACAGATGAAGAAATCCGTCGCATGGTCGATGAGAACAAAGACTACCTGCTCGAGTTGCGCGACGGTGAAGCGTTCGAACGCGAAAAGCAGGTCGTAGAGAAGGCGATGGATGAGATCGAGCGTCTCTTTCCCCAGGTGGAAGGAATTATTTCGGGGAGCGACTTTGGGCAGGATGCAGTGCGAAAGGCGCGGCAGGTGCTGGAGCGCTCCCGCGGAACTATTGATGAGCGTGACAAGGCGGGCCTTCAGGAGTGCAAAGAGGCGTTAGGACGGACGCTGAATATGTTCAAGGGAGTCGTCTCGAAGACGAGACTTGGCTAGCGGCCTGCGTTGGGGGGGGATAATAGGTGGCGCCGAGGGGCGCCCAGACGGAAAGGCTGATGTCGGCGCGCGATCCAGACCTCTTGGTGGAGGAGGGGCTCGAACTTTACGGTCAGGGCCGCTTCGACGCGGCGCTGGCTAAGTGGCGTGAGGCGTTGCTCTTTGCGCCCGACCACGCACGAGCCATTGAGTACATTGAGTACGTCGAGGGGAACCGCCAGGCTCTCGAGGAGGCCTACCTCCAGGATCCGAAGTCGTCTGCCGAAGATCCTGGAGCCGAAGAGCCTGGAGCCGAAGAGCCTGGAGCCGAAGAGCCTGTAGCCAAAGAGCCTGTGGCCGAAGAGCCTGTGGCCGAAGAGCCTGTGGCCGAAGAGCCTGTGGCCGAAGAGCCTGTGGCCGAAGAGCCTGTGGCCGAAGAGCCTGTGGCCGAAGAGCCTG
>JAFCZD010000276.1 GCA_019314525.1 Deltaproteobacteria bacterium | reverse complement strand
GCGAGGGTGAGGGTTGATGGTGTGTGCGTTTCCCGCACCATGCCTGGCGCGCATAGCTCGACGGTCTCTCTAAGCCGAAGAGCGTTGACCAGCGCGACATCAACGTAATCCCCTGTCGCCTTCGTCACCTTGCCAGCATAGACAGCGGAGCCTCCAAGGGGCGACCCACCCGCGGGCAGATAGCTCTCGGCCTCATCTTGTTTTCCGTCGAGAAAATGTGTCGAAAAGCCACGTTTGGCTTGGCGCGCCAGCTCCACCTGCCAGGCGGGCATCTGCGCTCGGAGCTGCTCTCGGTCGCCCTTGGCGATGCAGTCGAGGGCGCGACGGTAGACATCCACGGTGGTGCCAACATAGAGCTGCGAGCGTGAGCGGCCCTCGATCTTCAAAGCTCCCACACCACTATCCACGAGCGCTTCGAGCAGTGGCAAGGCACACAAGTCCTTGGCGTCAAAAAAATGAGTGCCGCGCTCGTCTTGCTCGAGCGGATTGGCCTGCCCGGGTCGGCGACGATCCTCGATCGCCGTGTAGGGCCAACGGCAAGCGGCCGCACAGTCGCCATGGCGGGGATCGCGGTCCGCCCAATAGAGCGAAAGAAAGCAACGTCCAGACGTCGCGATGCAAACCGCCCCATGCACGAAGACCTCGAGCTGTCCCTGGGCGCTCCCACGGAGCGCGGTGATTTGCGCGATGTCTAGTTCACGCGCTAGCACGATGCGTGAGATGCCAGCCTCGAAAAAGAACGCCGCGGCCTCGGCGTTCATCACGCTCGCCTGGGTCGACAGATGGTAAGAGAGCTTCGGTGCCCTGCGGCGGGCCACGCGTAACACGCCAGCGTCGGCCACGATGACAGCGTCTGGCTCGAGGGCCGCAAGGGATTCTAATGTCTCTTCCAGGGCGGGAAACTCGGGGTCGGTGGGCTGCACGTTGAGCGCGACATAGACCTTGCGCTCCATGTCATGGGCATGGGCGATGGCCCATTCAAGCTGGTCGAGGGTGAAATTTCCGGCCGTCGCGCGCAGCGAAAACCTCTTCAACCCCAAATAAACGGCGTCTGCGCCAAAGAAGAACGCTGTGCGCAGCTTCTCGGGCGTGCCCGCTGGGGCGACGAGCTCTGGGATCGGGGTGTGTTTGGGTGTGCTCTGCATCATGGGCAATAGCCCGGCCTAAACCCGATCTAGCCAGGGCCCCGCAAGCTCTAGCGCCTGGTCCTGCCACTCGCGCAGGGTGAAGAGGTGGTTGCAGCCAGGCAGGTAATGCACCTCGCATTGGGTTTCGTAGCGCGGGTCGTCCTGCCAAAAGGGCTCGACGAAGTGCTCCTGAAAATGCCAGCGGATCGCGTCGCCCTCGCCGAAGATGCAGAGCACGCGCCGCTCGCCCTCCATCATCATGTCCAAAGACTCCAAGAAGTGCTCATTGAACATGGGGTGGCGCTCAGCACCGTGCCCCACTCGTGGCGTCGTCACTACCGCGCCAAAAAGACGCCCGCGGACGCCCCAAACGGAGTCTCTCAGCAGCTCTTTGCCCTTGCCCAGAAGCCCCTTGAGGGCCACGCGGCTGTAGCTGACGATGGTCTTCATCTCGCTCTTTCCGGAGAAGAGTCGGGCCCATGACTTTGGCGAGAGGAACTTCTTGCCATAAGCCTGCAGCAGATACTCACGCGCGTAGCCCGCTGAGAGCGTGTCCTCCTCGCTCTGCTCCGCGCTGTCGAGCAAGACTGGCACGCTGAGCAACACAACCCCCTGCACCTCCGCCCGGCGGCCCGCCGCGATCAACGCCGTGATGGCACCACCACAGACGCCCCAGAGCACGAGCTTCTTGGGCGCCACACGCTCCCAGAAAGCATTGATGGCCGCGTCGAGATCGGCGGCGAAGCGCCCCGCTTGCAACGAGCCATAGAAGGCTGGCATTTCACTGATGGGGATCTCTCCGGTGCTATCACCGATGCCATGGGGGTCAAAACGCAGCGACGCGATGCCGCGCTCTGCCAGCGTTCGGGCGTAGTAGGGGTACTGGAAGGTGCTCCCAAGCCGCCCACGTGCGCCAGCGTTGGCGAAGATGATGCCCAGCTCAGGGCGCTCACCACCTTCTGGGAGGTTGAGGATACCGCTCAGCGTCTCGCCGTTCGCCTTGAAGGAAAAGACCTCTTCCATCATCAACCTCCCACCACGCCGTCGCGGAGCCAGCTCAGCGTCCGCTCATAGACCAGCGGCGAATGCGTCATATAGTAGCGACCATGCTTCCACATCGCTGTTTGTTGCTGCACAACATCCAGCTCGCAGTTGGCGCCCTGCTCTTCGAGAGCCGCGGCCAAGGCCACAAGCGCTTTTGGTGCTCGTCCTGGACGCTCACGAAGATGAAGCAGCAATGTCCGCGCCCGCGTCCGGGGTGGGTTGGCGACCAAGTCAACGCCTTTGACGCTCTCAATGAACTCACGACCAAGAGCGAAGCCATCATCGATGCAGTTCATATCATAGCCATCCACCAAGGAGGGCTTGCCCGCCATCACGTTCTCCACGATTTGATCACGGGTGACCTTCACGTCGCGGAAAAGCAGCGTCTGCATCGCCACCGTTTGTCGCAGCTCAGCGTAGATATATTTCCAAGTGTCCGGCACAGGCTCCCAGAGGACCAGCTCGCTCACGTCAGGGCGCAGGCCAGCCACCTGCGCGGCTACCGTAGCCCCAAGGCGGACCCCGAGGAGCATGAAGCGATCACGGGCACTGCGCCGCGAAAGCTGCTTGAGCGCTGCCATCGCGTCATCGCCCATCTGCTCCATGGTAGCGGCTGTGAACTCACCCTCGCTGTCACCATAGCCCGTGTAGTCGAAACGCAAGGAGGGGATCCCCTCGGCTTGCAAGAGCCGCGCGAACGCCACCAGGTGGGGCCGACAGATCACGTGCTCGCCCGCAAAGCCACCAAAGAGCAAGGCGGCTGTGGAGCGGCGCGGCGCCTCCGCCGTCACTGGGAAGTAGACGCCCAGAAGGCGCCTGCCATTTGCCTCGAAGAAGAAAGACTCTTGTGTCATCGCGGCTCCTGCTGCTGCGAGACTATACTCCCTAGA
The DNA here is from genome assembly GCA_019314525.1 of Deltaproteobacteria bacterium. Classification (GTDB taxonomy): domain Bacteria; phylum Myxococcota_A; class Polyangia; genus JAFCZD01. The sequence continues at coordinate 4,322 of JAFCZD010000276.1, read as the reverse complement.
AGCGTCTCTTGTGTATACTCAGTGCATGTGGATTCTTCCTTGTGCAGTCTATTGGAGCTCTTTGGGCCTGGTGAGCTACACCTATCTTGGCTACCCAGCGTTGATCTACGGCCTCTCACGGCTGCGTCCACGTGATGTGAAGCGAGCCCCCATAGAGCCAAAGGTCTCCGTGGTGCTCGCCGCGCATAACGAAGAGGCGCGTATGGGTGACAAGCTGGAAAACCTGCTTGCCCTCGACTATCCGGCCGACCAGCTCGAAGTGATCGTCGTCAGTGACGGTAGCAGCGATGGTACTGAAAACATCGTCAAGAGCTTCGCCGGGCGTGGAGTGATCCTCGAGCGACTCCATGAGCCCTCGGGAAAGGCCGTGGCCCTCAACCGGGGCGTCGCTCGTGCTAACGGTGAGATCATCGTCTTCTGTGACGCCCGCCAGGATCTCGATCCTCAGGCGCTGCGCGCCTTGATGCCCTGGTTTGCGGATGAAGATATTGGCGCGGTCAGCGGCGAGCTGCAGCTGAAAACGGACAAAGGCCCTGGCATGTATTGGGCCTACGAGAAGCTGATTCGTGCTGCTGAGAGCAAGGTCGACTCGGTGGTGGGCGCCACCGGTGCCCTCTACGCCATCCGCCGCTCCCTCTATCGAGAGTTGCCCCCCAACACCCTCCTCGACGACGTCTACACGCCGATGCAGATCGTCCTGCAGGGCTTCCGCGTCGGCTTCGAACCCGACGCCAAGGTCTTCGACGAGGAGGCCTCAGTGAAAGGCGAGTTTTCGCGCAAGGCACGCACCTTGGCTGGAAACTACCAGCTCTTGAGCCAGCTCCCCAGCCTGCTCGACCCGCGCAAGAACCGGCTGCTCTTAGAGCTTGTCTCGCACAAGCTCTTGCGCCTGGCCTGCCCCTTTGCCCTGGCAGCGCTCCTGGGCTCCAACACCGTGCTCGTGCTCACGGGCGCGCCTGGATGGCCGCTCTACGCCACGACCCTCGCGGGCCAACTCGCCGGCTACGGGCTGGCCCTCAAGGCCATCCTCGGTGGTGATGAGAAGGTCGGCCGATTGGGTCGCCTCGCCCATACCTTCGTGCTCCTCAACGCTGCTGCGGTAGAGGGCCTACGCCGCTACCTCCGTGGTGATCTAGGCTGGACCGGTGGGCGCTGAGTCAAGTTCCTACCCGCCCACCAGAATCACCCCTGCACGCCGATGCTCTGGCAGCTGACGCTCCATCTCGAGTAACCGGTGCTCGCGAACCTTGCCTGTGGTGGCAACGATGGCGACACCATTGAGCAAATCAACAACATTGAGGTGATCCCCGATACGCTCAAATCCTGTCAAATCGACGAGCATGTGACCGAAGAGGTCGCGCCCCGCGTAAAGCGCGCTCGCCAAAGCCGCCATGGACTCGCCGGCTCGGCCCACCTCACGAGGAATGAGCAGCGCCAACATGTCCCGTAGCCAAAGCGTGCGATAGGACTGGTCCGAATCCTTTTCCCCCATCAGATCGCCTTGCTGCTCAAGAGCTCGGGTGGCTGGCCAGCGCAGGTTGGCGTCAACAAAAGCAACGGTGGAAGAGCTGAGCTGCGCCAAGGCCAAGCCAACGTGTACCGCCAGCGGTGGAATGCCTACCTTCTCATCGGCGGGCCAGAGGCCAATGCGAGGCATCGACAAGTGCCTTAGGTTGCGGGCGATTTGAATGCATTGCGCGAAGAAACGGGGATGCACCGCCTCATCCAGCAGCTCGATACCAAGAGCTGCCAGGCGTCTAACCTCCGCCTCAGATACTCCCTCAGATACCCCCTGAACCACCCGCTAGCCCTCCAAGAGGGCGAGGCCCAAAATGTTGGACGGTGCCAGCAGTTGGGTGGCCTCGCGAATAGCGATGCCGTCGGACTCCCCTGCGATGCCCGTGAGCAACACGCCATCAACGCAATCATGCATCAACGTCACATCTGCCTGCCCCAGAACAGCGGGGGTATCGACGACGATGAAATCATAGGGCAAGCGCTTGAAATGCTCGATGGCCAGCTCCACTCCTAGCGCGTCGATCATCTTCGCCCCGGTGAGCGTGATGGGGTTCACCGCCACGACATGCATCCACTGGGTCACCCGCGCGATGGTCCACGGGCTCATGGGCTGCTCTTTGTGTGCGGTGAGCTGGGCCTCGAAACAAAGAGGCGGCTCGAAACCAAGAGCTCGCGCGATGCCAGGCCTCCGCAAGTTCGCCTCCACCAAGAGCACCGTCGCCCGGCCACCCTCTGAGAGCGCCATGGCCAGGTTGATAGCGCAAGTGGTCTTGCCATCACAACCCTCGGCGCTGGTGACCATCAAGGCCCGCATGCCTGCGGGCCGAGTCACACGATGCCCCAACACCCTGTAGGCGGCAGCCTGAGGCGAATCCGGATCGTGCTGCATCACCAGCAGGGGGTCAGGAAAGGTGGCCTCCACGGTACGCGCTTCGACGGACACCTCCTCATGGGGAAGCCGCTTCACGGCGGGATGCCGCTGGGTCATCGCGGGGACCATGGCCCCATGCTGAACAGGAAGTGGAGAGCGCGAGTCGTGCAACATGGTGGGCGTGTCGTGGAAGGTCTGTTGTGGGGCCTGCTGCGGCGACTGCGACTGCGGCGACGGCGACGGCGACGGCGACTGCGGCGACGGCGACGGCGGCGACGGCGACGGCGACTGCGACTGCGACGGCTGTGGCTCCTGCAACGGAGGTTGATGGCGCTGCTGATACTGCATCTGCTGCAGATCCCCTGGGGTGATGGTGCGCATCTCGCCACGCTTCATCGCCTCTGGGATTCCTCGCCCTGCCTCAGGCTGCTCGTTGTCTAGCTCCCCCACCGAATAGGTGATGGTGCGTTGGGGATCGCTGATGGTGGGCACACGTACTTTCGGAGGCACACTTGGGCGAGCCACTCCACCAGAAGTAAAACGTGAGGTCGTCCTTTTGGGATCTTTCGCCACCCTAGCGCCTCCTCGTCTTTCCCCTGCGCATCTTGCGTAAGAAGCGACGGTGGAGCTTCCTTCCAAAAAATCCTCGCTTGATCGTGGGCACCACCGAGAGCACCTCCGCAATGCGCAAGCGCTCGGCGTCTTTACTGCTGTAGATACGTTCGTCGATGAGCGCCAAACCGAAGACCAAGCCGAGAGCCAAAAAGACAGACGCAGCGCCACCAATGAACACCAGCTTCGTCCGCCCAGCCCCCGCAGGACGCTTGGGCAAATATGCTGGGTCGATGATGCGCATATTGCCCACCACACCCTGTACTTTGGACGTGGCAGCCAGAGAAGCCTGGAATGAGCGCGTCTCGATGCGGATATAGCGTTCGCGAGCCTCTTGCACCTCACGGTTCATTCGCGTCCAATCCGTCTCGAGGGCCACGATCTGATCTGCGGTGGAGTCTCCTTTGGGTCCGCTCTTGCCGTCCGTCGAGGGTGCGCTCCGCCGTTGATAGCCTGAGATCTGACGGCGAATCTCGCTCAACCGCTCTTTCAAGGCAGCCTCGGCCTTTCCGCCAACATCGACGATCTTGGTGGCGGCCTTAGCGCGCTCGATGATGCGTCTCAACTGAGCCTTGGCCAAATTGACGCGTGCGCGGGCCGACTGCACATCAGGATGCCGATCGGTGAATTGCCCACTCAGGCGCCGTAAGTGGGCTTTGGCCTCGTTGAGTTCGCCATCAGCGCGGGCTTTGGCGGCCTGGAGCTTCGGATCGCGCACCACCACCGGCTTACGCCCCTGGGCTTGGGCCAGCTGATCACGGATACGCCGCATCTGCCGCTTCATGATGCCGCGGGCGGAGATAGGCGCGCCAGGCTTCTGCTTGCGCGTCTTGGCCCGCACCGCCGCGCCAGCTGTACGATACTCATCGGCAGCAAACTCGGGGTGACTAGCGAGGAACTGCGCCAACGTCTTCTCCCGCCCCGAGAGGTGATCTTCAGCACGTTTTCGCTCACCTTCGAGGAAGCGTACCGTACGCTGTGCCTGCTCAGAACGAATACGCTTGTCCTCCGCGAGCACCAGCGCTGCCAACCGAGCTGTCACTTTTTGCGCTACCTCAGCGGTGGGACCGATGAAGGAGATATGAATTGTATCGCCTCCGCCCAAACGAAACGTGATGCGCTTGCGAAGCTCGTCCTGTGCTTCGATATGGCTGCGATTGTCGACGATCTTCTGGAAGAGCTTGAGTTCGTCGATCAGCTGGCGCAAACGAGGGCGGCCCAACACCAGCTCGCGTAGCCGCGACCCTACCTCGCGCGCCGTCATGCGTCGCACGTCTGACCCCTGCACGTAGCTCGCGTCGATGAGCTCGCGATAGAGGAT
>JAFCZD010000919.1 GCA_019314525.1 Deltaproteobacteria bacterium | reverse complement strand
GGGCACCCTCTACTATGTGAAGTATCAGGGCGTCGCGGACGTCGACTTCCTCAATCGCCTGGGCCTCGACGCCCTCGCCCTGGGCAACCACGCCTTCGACCAAGGACCTGAGCATCTCGCAGGCCTGTTGGAGAACGCGGCCTTTCCCCCGCTGATGGCCAATGCAGAGCTCTCCAAATCGCCGGCGCTGGCCGTGGTGGTGAAGCCCTATGTGATCAAAGAGGTCGGAGCCGAAAAAGTGGCGATCATCGGCCTGATCACCCCCACCACCAGCGAAATATCCAGCCCTGGCGATAGCGTGAACTTCACCAACGTGGTCAGCACTGCCAACGCCATGGTCGCCGAAGTGCAAGCCCAAGGCGTCGACAAGATCATCCTGCTGACCCACCTAGGCGCAAGCAACGATATGAGCATCGCGCAACAAATCTCAGGAGTGGACGTGATCGTGGGCGGGCACTCCCACACCCTTCTAGGGGACTTCAGGGCCATCGGGTGGGCCACTGAGGCCGGATATCCCCTCGAAACCTTCAACGCCGACCAAGAAAAAGTCTGCGTGGTGCAGGCAGGGTCCAAGGCGATGATATTGGGGCAACTCGAGGTCACCTTCGACGATCTCGGCCGCGTCACTCACTGCGGGGGGAAAGCCACTCTGCTCATCGCTGATGACTTCTCACAGGAAAACACCGGAGGACAGCTCCAACCGGTAAGCGACCAAACCAAAGCATCCTTGCTCGCAGGCTTGCAAACGCTGCCCACTGTGGAGTTCGTCGCGGTAGACACCGAGGCGCAGCAGCATCTGGACACGACCTACAAGGCGGGCATCGCGGATCTTCTCACACAGCCCGTGGCCGAGGTGCTCGAGGACATCTGGAATGTGACCCTGCCAGGGGGCGTGAACGGCGAGGGGGTGGTTCAACCTGGGGGAAGCCACGTGGCGCCCTTGGTCGCACGCGCCATGGTAGAAAAGGCGCAGGCCCTAGGGCAACCTGTTGTCGCCGGCTTCACCAACGCGGGGGGCGTGCGCGCGCACCTGCTCAAAGGTCAGCTCACCATGGGGCGGGTTTATGAGGTATTGCCCTTCTCCAACACCCTCGTCGTGCTGGACGTGACGGGAGCCGAGCTGTGGGCCGCGCTGGAGGTTGGCGCTGTAGGTACAGGTTCTTTCGCGTACATCTATGGCGCGCGTTATCAGGTGGACTTCAACCAACCTTTTGGGTCACGAGTGGCTTCGGTAGACGTGGCTGATAGCTCCCCTGCTGGCTACAGCCCCTTGGATTTATCCGCAACCTACCGCGTGGTCACCAACAGCTATCTGGCCGATGGCGGCAATGGCTACGAGATGCTGAAGAGCGCAGGTGATCGTGTAGACACTGGCCTCGGCCAAGCGGAGGTGTTCGCTCAGTGGGCCACCGAGCAACAAGAGCTCACGCGGCCTGAGGAGACAGGGGTGTCTCTGGTTCAGTGAATTGAGGCCTTGGCTCTCTAGTGCAAAGGCAGCGCTCGAACAGGCCCATTTTCGTGCAACATCCACCCACCGAAAGAAAGCACCCATCATGACTTCCAAACTCACGGTGCTCCTCTGGCTCCTTGGAGCGCTCACTGGCTGCACGCGCTTCGGCTTTGATGCTGACAACCAAGACGGAGGAACACCAGACACTGGGCTCCACTATGGAGACGCACTGGGAGATGCACTGGGAGATGCACTGGGAGATGCACTGGGAGATGCACTGGGAGATGCACCGCAAGACGGGACACCGCAAGACGGGGCACTCGCTGACGGGACACCGCAAGACGGGACACCCACTGACGGGGCACCCACTGACGGGACACCTGACGGCCAGTCACTGCCGCCACTCGCCGCCACCACGCAAGCCCGTTTCCCAGTCAACGGCTTCACCACGGGCAGCATTCATGTCCCCCAAGCAGCCCCGGTGGTCGACCACCCGCTGCGACCCAAGCTGATGTGGGAGCCTGCAACCGGGGCGACCTCGTACCAGGTGCAGATGACCCCCGAATGCGCCATAACGAGCTTTCTCAGCTGCGCGTTTACCATCCCCACAGTGGACGAAGAGACAGCAAACACCGTCTACCGCCCCACCACGGCGCTGCCTGTCAGCACCACGGCGCCCGTGGGCCGCCGCTACTATTGGCGGGTGCGGGCGTGCAACGCCATGGGTTGCTCTGCCTTCAGCGCTGTGCGTTATCTCGACGTGGGACGCCATGCAGACGACTTCAACGGCGATGGCTACGCAGACCTCATCGTTGGCGCCTATAAACAAAACAA
>JAFCZD010000918.1 GCA_019314525.1 Deltaproteobacteria bacterium | reverse complement strand
GGGCACCCTCTACTATGTGAAGTATCAGGGCGTCGCGGACGTCGACTTCCTCAATCGCCTGGGCCTCGACGCCCTCGCCCTGGGCAACCACGCCTTCGACCAAGGACCTGAGCACCTGGCAGGGTTGTTGGAGAACGCGGCCTTTTCCCCGCTGATGGCCAACGCAGAGCTCTCCAACTCGCCCAAGCTGGCCGCGGTGGTGAGGCCCTATGTGATCAAAGAGGTCGGAGCCGAAAAGGTGGCGATCATCGGCCTGATCACCCCCACCACCAGCGAAATATCCAGCCCTGGCGATAGCCTGAACTTCACCAACGTGGTCAGCACTGCCAACGCCATGGTCGCCGAAGTGCAAGCCCAAGGCGTCGACAAGATCATCCTGCTGACCCACCTAGGCGCAAACAACGATATGAGCATCGCGCAACAAATCTCAGGGGTGGACGTGATCGTGGGCGGGCACTCCCACACCCTTCTAGGGGACTTCAGCGCCATCGGTTGGGCCACTGAGGCGGGATATCCTCTCGAGACCTTCAACGCCGAGCGAGAGAAAGTCTGCGTGGTTCAGGCAGGATCCAAGGCGAGGATTTTGGGGCAACTCGAGGTCACCTTCGACGATCTCGGCCGCGTCACTCACTGCGGTGGACAAGCCACTCTGCTCATCGCTGATGACTTCTCACAGGAAAACACCGCTGGACAGCTCCAGCCGGTGAGCGACCAGACCAAAGCATCGTTGCTCGCAGGCTTGCAGACGCTGCCCTCTGTGGAGTTTGTCGCGGTAGACGCCGAGGCACAGCAGCATCTGGAGACGACCTACAAGGCAGGCATTGCGGATCTTCTCACGCAGCCCGTGGCCGAGGTGCTCGAGGACATCTGGAATGTGACCCTGCCAGGGGGAGTGAACGGCGAGGGGGTGGTTCAACCCGGGGGAAGCCACGTGGCGCCCTTGGTCGCTCGCGCCATGGTAGAAAAGGCCCAGGCCCTAGGCCAACCTGTTGTCGCCGGCTTCACCAACGCGGGGGGCGTGCGCGCGCACCTGCTCAAAGGTCCGCTTACCATGGGGCGGGTCTATGAAGCGTTGCCCTTCCCCAACACCCTCGTCGTGCTGGACGTGACGGGGAGCGAGCTGTGGGCCGCGCTGGAGGTTGGAGCTGTAGGTACAGGCTCATTCGCTTATATCTATGGCGCGCGCTATCAGGTGGACTTCAACCAACCTTTTGGGTCACGAGTGGCTTCGGTAGACGTGGCTGATAGCTCCCCTGCTGGCTACAGCCCCTTGGATTTGTCCGCAACCTACCGCGTGGTCACCAACAGCTATCTGGCCGATGGCGGCAATGGCTACGAGATGCTGAAGAACGCCACAGGCGATCGCGTGGACACCGGCCTCGGCCAAGCAGAGGTCTTCGCTCAGTGGGCCACCGAGCGACAAGAACTCACGCGGCCTGAGGAGACAGGGGTGTCTCTGGTTCAGTGAATTGAGGCCTTGGCTCTCTAGCGCAAAGGCTGCGCTCGAACAGGCCCATTTTCGTGAAACATCCACCCACCGAAAGAAAGCACCCATCATGACTCCCAAACTCATGGTCCTCCTCTGGCTCCTTGGAGCGCTCACTGGCTGCACGCGCTTCGGCTTTGATGCTGACAACCAAGATGGAGGAACACCAGACACTTGGCTCCACTATGGAGACGCACTGGGAGACGCACTGGGAGATGCACTGGGAGATGCACCGCAAGACGGGGCAGCCACTGACGGGGCAGCCACTGACGGGGCACCCGCTGACGGGGCACCCACTGACGGGGCACCCACTGACGGGACAGCCACTGACGGGACATCTGACGGCCAGTCACTGCCGCCACTCGCCGCCACCACGCAAGCCCGTTTTCCAGTCAACGGCTTCACCACGGGCAGCATTCATGTCCCCCAGGCAGCCCCAGTGGTTGACCACCCGCTCCGACCCAAGCTGATGTGGGAGCCTGCAACCGGGGCGACCTCGTACCAGGTGCAAATGACCCCCGAATGCTCCATAACGAGTTTTCTCAGCTGCGCGTTTACCATCCCCACAGTGGACGAAGAGACAGCAAACACCATCTACCGCCCCACCACGGCGCTGCCTGTCAGCACCACGGCGCCCGTGGGCCGCCGCTACTATTGGCGGGTGCGGGCGTGCAACATCATGGGCTGCTCTGCCTTCAGCGCTGTGCGTTATCTCGACGTGGGACGCCATGCAGACGACTTCAACGGCGATGGCTACGCAGACCTCATCGTTGGCGCCTATAAACAAAACAATCCCGAA
>JAFCZD010000275.1 GCA_019314525.1 Deltaproteobacteria bacterium | reverse complement strand
CAGACGCCCGTGCCACCACCCTGCCGATAGAAGGTGCGACGCCCACGCACGCAGGCGAGACAGCGACCCTTCTTGTGGGGCCGGGCTATGCGGGTCTTGCAATCCTGCGGAGTGCGGATGGCCCGTCCCAGGTTCGGGGTGGCCGCTGGGACACGTCGACGCGCGCCGCTGCACGTGCCTGTACCAACGCCCTGCTTGTGAAAAGCTCCGCCGCTGCGCACGCAATGCACGCAACGTTTGCGTTTACTGATGTTGCGTACACGCGCCTGGCACTCTGGCACGGAGCGCAAGGTATCTCTGCGTCGTGGTGGAGGTGGAGGGGGCGTTGTGGCTCGCCGGCAAAACCCTCGCCCGGGACCCTGGGTGACAAAGCGCCCACGGCCGCTAGTGCAGCTGACGCAACGTCCTCGCTTGCCAGGCTTCGAAATGAAGCGCTGGCAATCAGTGGGCGAGTGCACCGTCGTGTTCACATCCCTCGCGCCACGACAGAAGCCCGCCATCGCACCCTGCTTGAGAAAGACGCCACCGCGGGTCACACAGTTAACGCAGCGCGAGCGCTTACCAGGGCGCACGATGTGGTGCTTACAGTCGACGATGGAGTGAACTTTTCCTGGAGGAGGTGGAGGGGGAGCTGCCGCCCGGCGGCAAAATCCCCGCCCGCGGCCTTGGGTCACGAACTGACCGCGAGCGACGGTGCAGCTGCCGCAGCGGCTGCGTTTTCCAGGACGAGCGATGAAGCGACGACAATCGCTGGGTGAATAAATGGTTCTATTCGCAGGCGCTGGTGGAGGCGGAGGGGGAGCTACTGCACCACCGCGGCAGAAGCCAAAGCCCCGCTTCTGGTAAATCCCGCCGTTGTTAACGCAGCTGACGCAGCGAGCCCGCTTGTTGGGGCGACGAATACGTCGATTGCACTGGTGGAGGGTGCGAAGGGTGTGTTTGGGACGCCAGGTGCGCGTGGAAGGAAAGCGGCAGAAGCCATGGCCCCGCCCGGAGCGCCGGTGGAAAAGGCCACCACTGCGAATACAGCGTCGGCAACGGTCACGCTTGCCGGGACGCGAGATTCCGCCCAGACAGGCAGACACCGAGCGCACGATGGCAGAACCATGGACTCCACGCCTGCGATGCGGGGGAGCCACGGTCACCGGTGGACGCCGAGGTGGGGGCGGAGGCGCGGGACGAGCGGCTGGTCTACTGTGTTTGCACAAGCCAGGCCTCTTGTGTCCCTGCTTTTTGAAGATGCCACCACGGTTGACGCAGGCCATACAGCGGGCGCGCTTGTTGAAGTTGCCGATACGACTCTGGCAATCCGCCGCCGACCGGATGAACCGCGCCTCGGCGGCCGACACCCACAAAAGCGCTCCTAGGGCACCCACACCGATCATCAGGTTTTTGATCATGGCCTCTCTCTCTTTGGAGGGTTCGCGTGTTGCTATCACGATGGCGGGGAGACGCGTCTCCCATACCCAGTATTCATTCGATGGATCGCCGAGAATGGTAACACGGTGGCCCGAAAGGTGGGCCAAATAGCGGCGAGGCCAATCAGGGCCTCGAGCGACGGGAGAGCCACGCACCCACAATCGCAAACAACCCCATTAAAACAAACGTGTAGAGAGAATATCCGAGGGCTGAGGCTACAGCCACGTTGCGCTCGAAGCCCACCAGGGAGAAGCCCAGCACCCAACCCGCTTCGAGGGCGCCAAAGCTGCCAATGCCACCCACAGGCAAAAGGGAGCTCAAGGTGGCGGCGGTGCTGCCCAGCACGGCTTGCGGCAGGGAAGCCTGGATGCCGAAACCACGAAGGATCTGATAGACCATCAAGAAATTGAGCGCCCAGACCAGCGCCGCCAAGCAGGCCTGGGCGAAGATGAAGCGCAGCGAGTAGCGCGCATAGGTATCGACGGTCTCGCGCATCTTCGCCAGCCCGCTCGCCACCCGGGGACGACGTTGAAGACCCAGCAGGCGCAGCACGACAGACAGGCACCAGACTCCAGCGGCCAGGAGCGGACGCAAGGCAAAAACCATGGCCACTCCAAGGGCGATGCCCCCCGCGGCGACGGCTAAACCCAAGGAGGCGTCGCCATAATAGAGGGCGCTATCAAAGAGCAGAGCGCCGGCGAAGATCACAACAATCACCGTAGCGTCGAGCAAACGGATCAGCAGCAGACCGATGAGGCTGCTTCCGAGATCGACAGCCCCCGTGTGGCGCACCAAAAATGCGTATGAAAGCTCGCCCATGCGCATGGGCAACACCCGCAGCAGGAAGTTGTGCATGGCCATAATCGACCACATGCTTCCGAGGGGTGTGGTGGGCGCGAGGAGCCTGAAGGCCCACGCTCGCACAAAGTACATCAACACCAAGGTGGGGGGCACGGTGAGCAGCCAAAGGTTGGCGCGAGAAAACAAGCCCTGGAGATCAGACCAGCTCACATAGCGCAGCAGAAAGCTCACAATGCCGGCGGTGATCACTACGCTGAGCGCCAGCTTGAGCCAGAAGCCCTTTGTCGGATGGATCTCGACCATTGACGCAAGCAAGCCACAGCAGGGGCCCAGAGGCAACCTCGTGGCCCACGGGAATGACAAAGCAGGCTCAACACGCTAAAAGCCCCCCTGACCATGAACGTCTTGACGCAAAGAATCGCACGCTTTTTAGAGCGCCACACCCTGCTGCGACTTCTGCTCTGGGGGCTCTTTTACGCGGGAATCTTCCTAGCGCTACACCCCAAGCTCTATGATGGAGAGAGCTTCTTGGGCTGGGATATCGTCAACCAAGCCTGGCCCAACCTCGAGTACCTCGCTGGCTGCATCTCCCGCGGTGAGTTTCCCCTTTGGAACCCCTTTGACAAGGGCGGCTTCTCCTTCGTGGCAGACCCCGAAACGGGCGTGTTTTATCCCGTGTATTGGGTGATGGCGGGCTTGACGGCGCTGCTGGGCAGCGATCCCTTTGTCATGTTGGTACAGGTGTTAACCCATATCGCCATCGCGGCGGTGGGCATGCACCTTTATCTAGGGCGACATCAGATCTCCACAGGTCCGCGCGTCTTCGCCTCGGTGGCCTACGTGCTCTCCACGCGGCTGGCCAAGTCGAAAGATCAAACCGCGCTGGGCACGGTGGTCTGGCTCCCCTGGATGGCCATGGCGACAGAAGAGCTGGTGCGCCGCCCCTCGTGGCGCACGGGTGTGCTCCTGGGCTCAGTAGTGGGCATCGATCTGCTGGCGGGCTATCCACCCAACTTCTTCCGCAATGTGGTGGCTCTGGTCTTTGTCTTTGTCTACGAGCTCAGCGCCTTCTGGCCAGAGATCGTGCTGCGCAAGCGCTACCTCAAAGCCCTGGGCCGCTCCTTACTTCTCGCCATGCTCATCACCGCAGGCCTGGCCGCGCCGGTGCTCATTGGGCTGGGCTCTTTTGAAGAAACTGCGCGCGCCCAGATGGGCCTCGCCCATGTGGTGTTCACCTCCATGGAGCTGAGCCACGCTTTGGGCACCATCACCCCTTCATGGCTAGATCCCCATGAGTTCATGCTCTATGCCGGATTGCCAACGGTGCTCTTTGCTTTGGTGGCGCTCTTGCGCTTCGACCGGCGGCGCTTGGGGTGGGTCTTGGCGGCGGTCTTCTTCTTCTTGCTCGCCTGCGGCGACAAGACACCCCTGCTGCCCGCCCTCGCACGCGCTGTGCCAGGTTTCAACCTCTTCCGCATCCCTGAGCAATACCTCTTTCCGGCGGTCTTCTTCCTTGCGGTGCTCGCCGCGCGTGGTCTGGAGGACCTCTTCAGCGCACGTGATGGTTTACGCGATAGGCTCCGCTTCGGCGCGTTGATCATCACCGTAGGCCTCCTCGGCGTGAGCCTGGTGGCCATCTTTCGTGTCTGGCGCCAAGGAGGAGATGCCCTCGACCCACGCCGCGACTTGGCCCTCGCCTCCTTTTTCACTGCCCTCGCAGCAGGTTACCTCGCCTGGGGCCTCACCAGCATCAGGCGTCATTGGCGCATCATGGGCATGGCGGCGGCTGTGCTCGTCCTACTCTTGGACCTCAACGTTCAAGCCCGAGCGATTTACGACGTCACCAAACCTTGGCCCGCACCGTTGCGTGACGGCGACCTTGCACAACTCAAGGGTATCAAACGAAACTACCGCCTCGTTGACGAACAGCACTTCGAATACCGCGTTGGCTTGCGCAAGCGTGTGCGCGATTTTTTTGGTCGTCAGACAGCGCTCATCAGCAAACGTTACAAGCGCTATATCGTCTCGGCGCGGCGTGATCATCGCCTGCTCGCTGCGGCCAACGTGCGCTATTACGCGGCACCCGGTCAGCACGTGATTCGGCGCAAGGACCCCAAAAAGGTCAAGCGCTTGAGCAATGGAATTCTGGAGCTGACGGACGCAGCCCCTCTCGCCTATTGGACTCCCCACTCCCGAGTGGAGAAGACTGGCAGCCTCGCCTTCGCGGCGATGAGCGCGGAGCCCCCTGGCAAGACTGCCATCTTCGAGTGGGCGCATCTGAGCCCGGCTGAGAAGCGGCGACTCAAAGCCATGGGCATGTCTACGAAGCCACCCGTGGCGGCGCGGATCGTGGCGCTAGCTGCCAACCGGCTCGAGCTTGCTGTGAACGCTCCAGCACCAGGTGTCCTGGTGATCAACGAAACATACGCTCCCGGCTGGCAGGCGCGCCTCGATGGGCACCCTATCAAACTCCTACGAGCCAACTATCTCTTCCGCGCAATTCTGATGGATGGCGGCTCCCATCGCCTCGAGATGCTCTACCGGCCGCGAGGGATCCTGATGGGGATCAGTCTTTGGGGACTAACGGTGCTTTCACTCTTGGGGGCGGGATTGGTGCACCTTTGGCGCCGGAGGCGATCGGTGCGGGGGTGAGATGCTTTGTGTGGGGTCGTTTCGCGGCTTTCTTTCGAACCCGGACGGGTTTCTTGACGACCCGGTCAAAGACGTTTCCCTTCCCCGGCACCTTGCACCACTTCCCAGGTCGATGTCGTTTGTACTGTTCGGTGTTCGTGCCAAACGCCTCAACGTAGTGCTTGCCGAGCCTCCGCAGGGCCGCGAAGGCGGTGCCATTGGTCATGCGGGGATTCCAAAAAAGGAAGCCATCGGCTCCCCCACGACCTACCGCTTTGACCTGCTGCCTAACGAACTCCTTGCCAAAGAAAGGCACGCGGTCGGGGTAGGCCTGCAACCACGGTCGCAGGGCAATACGCGGCGCCTTCTGCCGGGCGCGCCATATGCCACATTGGATGATGCGCACCACACGTTCGGTCATCTTTCCACCACGAAAGTAGGAGGTCATGCCAGCGGCGTACATCATCGGCGAGATGGCTTCGACATAATGCGCCATCTTTTCGATGGACTGTCCCAGGCCTCGCGGATCACCATCCACCAGCGTCGTTAGACCATAGAGATCCACAGAGAGGGGGATCTTCAGCGCGCGGTCAAGACGATCCAGAAAGGAAGCCACCAGCTGGTCCCGCGGAGGGCTGTCCTTCTTCTGATGGAGCCAATGGCCCCAGGTGGCGGTCTTGCCCTTGGGGAAGCGAATGTAGTCGAGCTGCACTTCATCTGCTCCATAGGCCTGCCACTCCAGGGCGAGGTCGATCAGATAATCGCGCACTTCCTGAGAGTAATGGTCGAGCCACGCCGCGCCGGCCCAGAAGAGACGGCTCCCCTTTGGCTGAAAACGCACCGAGAGATCGGGGCGCGCATAGGGCAGGCTGTTATCTTTGAAGCAGACCAGGCGCACGATCACGTAAATCCCGGCCTCATGAAACGCCTGCAGCATCGCCTTCGGATCGCGAATCAACCGGTGCTGTACTCCCTGCGAGAGGAGCACCTTGCTGGGCCAGAGCACCTTGCCCCAGTCATCCTTGACGTCGATCACGACGGCGTTGAGGTGCCCCCGTTTGGCCATGCGCGCCGTGCGCTTCGCGCCATAGCGGCGCAGGTAATAGGGCGTCACGTAGAGACCCCGCGCTCGGCGTCCTTGAGCTGAGAGCTTATCTTCCAGCCCATGATCGGCGTAGCGCTTGGGTGTGTAGGGGCGTATCTCAACGGGATGCTTACGACGCGCCAGCTTGCGCAACAGTTCCTTGGTCTCCGCGATGGACCGTTTCTTGCGCACCTTTCCCTTGGCAGCGAACGATGTCGCGCTAGACATCGAGACAAAGACCAAAACCGCCCCGAGAATGGATCTTTTCCACATGATGGTGAGGATCATAGAGGAGCGAAGATCCCCCTGCCAGAGAAAGCGTCCGTCGACCTCCTCTTGTTGCAATCGCAGACCCACCAGGGTATTTGGCTGGCGACTCTTGGAGAGCAAACAAATGGACGACAAACACTACGAATTCGGTAAGAACTGGCGCACCTTCATCGACGACTACCTCACCGACGAGCGGCTCGTGGAGGCACAGGATTCCTTGAGGCGCTTCATGGGCAAACCCCTTCGGGGGCGGACCTTCCTCGATATCGGCTGTGGAAGCGGACTCTTCTCCCTCGCGGCTCATCGGCTCGGCGCACAACGCGTCGTGAGCTTTGACCTCGACGGAGACTCCATGGACTGCTGCCGCGAGCTGCGCGCTCGAGAGGGCAACCCCGACAATTGGGAGGTCCTCGAGGGCTCTATCCTCGACGAGGCCTTTGTCACGGCCCTCGGTGAATTCGACGTTGTCTATTCGTGGGGAGTCCTGCACCACACAGGCGAGATGTGGCAAGCGCTGGAGAATGCAGCGCAGCGAGTGCGGCCAGGCGGCTTGCTCTACATCGCCATCTACAACCGCGCTGACGGGCTGGGATTGCACGCTGATGGCCGGGTGGGCTCATCACGTTTCTGGGAGCAGGAAAAGCGCCTCTATGCGCGCCTGCCACCCTGGGGAAAGCGTGTGATAGATGCGAGCGCCGCCGCGAGCATGGTCTTTGGCTATCTGGTGACGGCACGCAACCCCTTCGAGGAGATCCGCGAGCACAAGACCTTACGCGGCATGTCGTGGATGGTGGACATCCGGGACTGGTTGGGGGGACACCCCTATGAATATGCCAGCGTGAGCGAGGTCTTCAGCTTCGTCCATGACCGCTTCGGCTACTCCTTGGAGAATCTCTTCTCCACCAACTCATTGCGTAACAACGAGTTTCTCTTCGCGCGGCCTCTGGCACCTTCGTGCTTCTAAGGGCAACCTGCTAAAAACAACCCGCCAAACCATCGCAGGCCGTATCTGCAAGACATTGGAAGAGACTCTCTGCTCTTGAGGCATCGGAGCGCGAGAGCGCATCCATCTTACGAATGCAGCTCTCCTCGGACAAAGACGTGCCATCCTCGTTGAGCAGAGCCCCGTGACAGGTCTCATAGATCTTGGCACACGCCTCATCGGTGTCACCGCCGCAGCCGCTGCCAAGACC
>JAFCZD010000917.1 GCA_019314525.1 Deltaproteobacteria bacterium | reverse complement strand
GTCGATCTCGAGGTTGAATGTCCCCAACGCAGGTCGCTGGCGTCTACTTCCCAGACGGTTTCCCATCCACCAAGGCGTCCAGCCGACTCACCACCGCCTTGGGCCTCAGCGCTCCTTTGAAGACCAGCAGCCCAGCGCTCTCGTCGTCTCCGAGCACGGCTTCGCTCACTCGCAGCCGCTCCGAGACGGCAAAGAGCAGGGGCTCGTTGAGTCCGGCGCGCACGAGGTCTACCCTGCGCCACACCGCCTCGCGGCTCCAGAAGCCGAGGACCTCGAGGTGCACCACGGCCCCGTCTTCGCGCTCGAAGGTGAGATCGGGAACCACCAAGCCCATGCCCGGCAGGTTCAACACGGCGTCCGCAGCGCGCGCACGCCAGGGGCTCTCGTGGGTGGTGAAGCGTTCGAGCAACGCCGCCGCAGGTTCGGCCAAGCCCATCCCAGCCAAGCCCGTTTCTGCCGAGCCCACCTCTGCCGAGCCCACCTCTGCCTTGTGTCGAGCGGCTGTCTTGCGCGCGCGCTTCTTCTCGAGTTCATAGCGCAACGCCCGCCGCTCTTTGCCCCAGAGCAGCTGGGCCTCGAGCTTGAAGCTGTCGCAGGCGTAGAGCGCGCCAAGGGCCAAGGCCAGCTTGAGGCCATAGCGCGTGCTGGCTGAAAAGAGCGCGAGGGGGCCGTCGATCTCCAGGGCATAGGCGCCAGGTCCGCGCCCCTCGAGGGTGAAGAGCAGCTGCAGGAATTTGAGGCGCTGGAAGATCCCCCGCAGGGTGTGCGCATCGCGGCATTCGAAGGTTATAGAGACCTTCGTGGCGCGCAGCAGCACCGCTTGTTGTCGTTGGCGCTCGTAGAGCGTCACCAAGGCCTCCGCGCCGATGACGTCGAAGGTGAGCAGGCGGTGGGCGCCGCGCAAATCGGCGTAGAGTTGCGCCGCTAGCGTCTCGGCGCTGACGCCGTGGGTCTTGCCGACCCGGGCCAGGAGCGCCTTACGATCGAAGCGCCCTGTGCGCCGCTCGTTGTGAGCATGGGCGAAGACCTCAGCGCGCAACATCGCGGTGTCACCGCCGGCTGGTCGCTCGAACTCGCAGCGATCGTCCACCAGCTTGCGCAGACCCGCAGCGAGCTTGCGATCATCGCATTGGGAGATGATCGCGCGGCAGACCTGTTCGAAGCTCTCGCGCACCTCGCCTATGTGCGCCCTGGCGGCGCCCACGAGCTGGGTGGCCGCCTCCACGGCGATGGCGCGTTTCTTGGGGGTGAGGGGAGAGACGTAGAGTTGGTCTCCGCGGCGTCGAGCCCGTACTAAATCAGCGGTAAGCACTGTGTTCCCTCCGCTGGGCGCTGGTGAAGGTCTCGCTGGTGTTAGCGGTGACGAGCTCATAGAGCAGCGCGTGCTTGTCTTCCTGTTTACGTAAGATGCGACCGAGGCGTTGCACATGCTCGCGCACGGAGGCGCTGCCGGAGACGACGATGGCGACGTTGGCCGAGGGGATGTCCACCCCCTCGTTGAGCACCTTGGACGTCACCACCGCCCCGTAGCTGCCGTCCTGAAGCCCTTGGAGGATCTGGCTTCGCTCTGTGATCTTCGTTTGATGGGTGATCACGGGCAGCAGGAAGCGCTGGGAGATGGCGTAGGCCGTGGCGTTGTCCTGGGTGAAGAGCAGGCTGCGATCGTCGCGGTGTCGCTGCAAGAGCCGATCGACCACCTCGAGTTTGGCGCTCGCCGCGAAGGCGAGCTGTCGCTGGTGGCGGTGTGCTTCGAGCGCGCGGTGCCCCTCGGGGCTCTGCGAGGCGCGCATGATGAACTGCGTCCACCCCCCCGGGGCGCCGACGCGCAGCCCGTTTTTGCGCACGAAGCTGCGGTAGACCTCTCGCGCTTCATCGTAGGCGCGGCGCTCTTCGCGTGTGAGGTCCAAGGTCAAGCGAATGGTGTCGTAGTCGGCGAGGTACTGCCCGGAGAGATCGACGATGTCCCGCCTGTAGCAGGTGGGGCCGATGAGGGTCTCGAGGAGTTCGTGGCGCCCATCGGCGCGCTCTGGGGTGGCGCTCAGGCCAAGGCGGTAGGGCGCGAGGCAGCACTCGGAGGCTGTGGCGAAAGACTCACCCGGGAGGTGGTGGCACTCGTCGAAGACGACCATACCGAAGCGGTTGCCGAAGTGCTCCATGTGCAGATAGGCGGAGTCGTAGGTGGTGACGGTGAGGGCTTCCACGGTGTATTCACCGCCGCCGACCACGCCCACAGGTTGGTCGAAGCTGAGGCGCAGCAGGTCGTACCATTGGCGCACGAGGTCGAGGGTGGG
>JAFCZD010000916.1 GCA_019314525.1 Deltaproteobacteria bacterium | reverse complement strand
TCTCGTCAGGTTTGCACGCACACGATTCACCACTGCAACTGGGTACGCAGCGGCCCTCTTCACACTCCTCGTCATCGAGGCAGGAGAGGATGCCTCCCCAATCTGTGCAGGCATCCTTGTCGTGCTCGCCGCAAGATTGGTATCCGCCCACGACGCAGCGGCGCGCGTTCACCTCGCACTCATCGAAGCACTTGGAAGCACAGCGTCCGTTGCTACAAAAAGGCGCATTCGCAGAGCAGGGCGTTATGACGCTCCAGGCCAGGCAGCCCTTTGGGTCAAGAACACAGGATCGCGTGGCTTCACCCACGCATTGGCTGTCCCCGTTGGGGCATGTGTTTACGCATAGCGCGACGCTCAGGTCTACAACGCGTCCCTTGATGACCACCGCCGTTGCGCTGCCTCGGGCCACCTCACTGCCGAGGGAGAGGCCAATGACAGCAATCTGTACCGATCGACCATGCCAACTGCTGGGCACGAGCAATACCACCTGATGAGGGTTCTTCAGTGACACATTCGGCTGATTGGGAAGAGTCTTGGGTGTTGGCCTGTCGGGGAGCTTCTCCGGCGTCACGGTCACCTGAAGGTGACTGAGGCTGCTTGCTGGTGGAAATGTCACAACCACTCGAATGGCCGTATGGGGCTCGGGGCTGCAGCTAGAGTTGAGCACAAGCAGATTGGCGAGCAGTATAGGGAGCCAAAGACGCACTTATCACCTCGTGAGCGGTAATATACGAGGCCAGCGCATGGTTCTTCCGAAGAACGATTCCGGAAAATCAGCATTTGAATTGTTCCCCGCCTCAACCGTAAGAGAGTACTTTCAGCTCCTGGAGGATACGCTCTTGGGATTCTCGCTGCCGCCCTGGGCACGCTCACAGAAGCGCAAGCCCGTTTCAACGGCAAAGTTTTATCTCTTTGATACGGGCGTCAGGCACACCCTGGCGGGCACGAAACAACTCGAGCGTAACTCCGACCTCTACAAACGTAGCTTCGAGGTGTTCAGGTGCATTAGGGCTTCTCCTCAAGGGTGAGGATAGCACCCACCGATAGCGTGCTCCCAGCCGATTTGCGCTCACCCTTTGACGGCGTGACTATTCAGCAAAAAGCTGCAGCTTCACATTGCCATGGGAGAGTTGGTCGAGATACGCGATGGCGAAGCGCGCGTTCGCAGGATCGTAGGCGATGACTGGAAAGCCCATGGGGCGGCCGGCGACGAGTACGCCTTCTCGTAACTGCGTACCATCGGGTTCAACCACCCGCAGCCGCGCGACGGCGGAGTCGTGGTCGTTGGTTACGATGTAGAATTTCCCGTCTTTCGCCACCATGTCGGGGTGCACGTAACTTTTTCTCCCAGCGGCCGATTGGATCGTCTTTGTCGTGCCGCGCACACCCACAGGCGAAACATCGACGAGCTTGACGTCGTAGGTGGTGGGGTCAAGGTAGAGCACGTGATAGGCGCCGCCCGCGTAGAGCACCTTGAACTGGCCACCGAAGGTTTGGGAGTAGCCAGGGCCGATATAGGTGGGCGCCACCAGAACGCTGGAGCCGGTGACTCGGGCGAAGAATATGCGGTGGTCGCTGATGAAGAATGTCGCAAAGCTCTTGGTGTTTGGATCCCATACGATCTTCGTGCGTGCACCATCGCGTTGGTCGGGCCGGTCCGGGTCGTATCCGATGAGCGTGTTCTCGAGGGGGTCTGCGTCTACGAGCTTGCGCGCAGCGTCGATCCGCCGCCAGTAAAAGTCGTCATAGCTCACCCATGCCACGCCGAACTCTTGGCCGCTCCAGGCCATGACGGGGTGTCCGTTGTGCCCGACCTCACCGAAGACGAGGGACGCCCCCATGGTGCCGTTTGAGGCGTATTCGCGGAAGTTGATGCATCCCCAACCCCAACCCACGTTCCAGCTGCCGTTGTCGTCACAGTTGTACTGGTAAATGGTTTGGAATTTGTCGTTGACGTATGTGAGCTGGATGTCGGTGTAGTAGTAGCCGTTGCTGGTGAGCAAGGTCTGCTTCACAAGAAGATTCCCAAGGCCGTCAAGGAACTTGATCTCAGGTGTTACGTTCTGGCCGCCGGTGGGCATGCAGCCCACAGCAATACGGTCACCGCCCACGGCGACTGTAGGCCATTGATGCGCACCGCTGCAGACGGTGTGCTCATGGCCCACCAACTCGAGCGTTGGGCAGTCGGGGTCGTCGGTGGCGACGCCTCCCGATGGACAGCAACCGTCGCCTGGGATGAAGGTGGTGGTCGTGGTGGTTTCGCAGCCGCGTTGGCAGCCAGAACCCATAAGGGTG
>JAFCZD010000274.1 GCA_019314525.1 Deltaproteobacteria bacterium | reverse complement strand
ACCTTATCCCTGGCTTTGGGCGTGGTCTTCACGATCTTCGCCGGGCGTGGCTTCTTGGGCCGCCGGGGCCGGGTGGTGGTGACACGACGCGGTGGTTTTGCTGGAGGCTTCTTTCCGACAGACCGGTCTGGTGTGCTGCCCACGTCTCGCTTTGGGGTGCCACTGTCTTGAGTTTGATCGTGGCCCGCCGCTCCACCATCAAGAGCCATGGCATCCACTAGGGCATCCACAACCACGCTCGCAGTGTCACGTCGAGCCGTGGCGGTGGCCAAGACAGTGCTGTCTTTGGATTCCGTCCGACCGTCTCCAGCTGGAAACACAACGTCATCTGCCCACCCATCGTTGGCCAGGCCCAAGAGGCGCTTCATGCCCTGCGGATTGACGGCAAAGAGCACACTGACGATCACCACACCACCCAACACCATGCCCACGATGAAGCGTAGGGCGCCTCCCCTCCTGGCATTGGGCTCCATGGACGGAATGAAGAGTTCCTCGGCCAGAGGGACTTCCTCTGCCGTCTCGCGAAGGCGAGGATCCACAGGCTTTGGCTTCATCGTCCGAGCCCCAGCAAAGGACTGCTTGGCTTCGGCTTTCAGGTGGTCGAGAGAGAAGAGCACGGAATTCTGTCCGCGCTCCTGGGCCAAACGTCTTCCCTTTCCTCCGGGTCGCGCGGGCGGCTCGATGGCGATGTCTGGCCCGGTGGTTCTAGGCGCTAGGGCCTCCTCCCCAAAGAGATCGACGCCTTTGCGGTTGGAGGTCGGGGTGGCAGCGATGGCGTTGAGGTTCTCGGCGAAGCCCCCTAGCCCGTCGCTGGACTTCTTGTCTCTCTCCAGTTGACTGACCGTAACCGCATCTTCTTGATAGCCGACATCCTCGTCTGGCTGCGCTAGAACTCGACGGGTGCTCTCTTCCTCTGGCTCTCCTTCCTCTGGCTCTCCTTCCTCTGGCTCTCTTTCCTCTGGCTCTCCTTCCTCTGGCTCTGCGTCTTTCTTCAGAGCAGCTTTGGTGGCGTCCGTATAGACAGCACGGCGTGTGGTCTCCTCCTCAGCCTCATAGAGTCCGCCCGACTTATCGAGTTTTGCAGGATCGATGCGCCTCACTTGCGTTGGCGCGTCGGCCTCATCCTCGTCCTCCGTCTCGTCCCTGGCCGCGTCGTGGTGGCGGCGCACTTCGGAGATCGCTGCGATCCCGGAAAGATCAGCCGCCCGAGTGGGGGCCTGGGCCCATTTGACCTTCCTCCCTGGAGCGCCATCGTTGCCCGCGCCCAGACGCACCAAGCGCTGCGTCTGCGGGCGCTCCTTCGTGGGCTCGCGCGTCTTTGCAGGTGTTTGCTGCTTCACGAGCGTCGCGGAGACTTCCTTGAGCTCAGCAACGCGCTTGAGGCGCTCCCACTTGTCCATCCCCTGCCGCCATACATAGGTCCTCAGGGTGACCTCACCACGAGAACAGCGTTCTTGCAGTTGCTGCGCGCTCATGGGCCCAATGCGCTCACGCTTGACCACGACGAACCAGCGCCGCAGCCCCCGGCTGGAAACGGACTTCGAGTCCTTGTCCCGAACCTCAAAGATGGTGTCACAGGACTTGCAACGGATCTTGAGCACGCGACCCTTGAGACGCTCTCTCGGCAGGCTATATTTCGAGCCACAGTTGGTGCAACCCACCCTGACCAATGCCTGTCCAGTGTCTGACATGGCTACCCATCTCCCTCGTCAGCCACGCGCCAAGGGAAGCAGCGCTGCGGCGAGGCCATCATGGAGCGCCTTTCGCTCCGTTGGCTCCCACGAGCGTTGTTCTTTCCGCACAAACGATGTCTTGTCGACACGATTATCGAAACGGCTGATGGGCAGCGTGAAGCGTTCATCCCCCGCTTCTACGAGCACGCGATCAACCTGCCCTGAACAGGAGATCAGATCCTCGATGTCATCACAACCGTAATCCTTGAGCATCACCTCTATAGGCACTCCGTGGTGCAGAATCGACCCCTGCTCATCGGGTCGAGCCCGTTCATCATTCTTCCGCCGTGACTCCTCAGGCGTCACCCAGACATAGAGGATCGACGCGCGCTGCAGGATCTGCGCTGAGAGGCGCGAGAGCGAGTAACGATAGCCAAAGGGGGCCTTAAGCGGGATCGACGCCCCGTCTGGCCCGCCGCGGGCGAACTCGATCACGATGGTCTTGCCCTCGAGGATGTCGGGGTAGTTGGCGTGCTTCTCCTCCAGCATCGCCACACATTCAGCCTCGAGCTTGGCACCGAGTTGGTCACGAATGGCACCGTCGAGGGTCGCCAGGCGTGGGCCAATCCCCACCAGCTGCGCCGCTTTTTCGAGGCGAGCAAAAAGGTGGGCTGCCGCTGACTCGGGGCGCACAACCTTCGCCTCATGAAGGTCACGGTAGTCCTCGTTGATAAGCTCAATCAATGTGCCCCAATCGCGAGGGTCCACAAAGGGCTTGTCCTGCGCCCCGAAAAACAGCGTTGGAGATGAAGAGGCTTCAAGCTCTTCGTCAATACGTCGCATCAGGTGCACATAGGGATAGTCATCGAGTTGAACCGTCGGCCCGAGACCAAACTCTTTGCTCGACTCCTCGGGCGCGAGCGTCGCAAGGAAGGTACGAACCTCCGATTTGCCTGATGCGGGTAACGCTAAGAGCAGCACTGTATCGATAAGATGAGACACTGAAACCTCCTGAAAACTTGGGTGAGCGACGTTAGCACAGCTGCCCGGGAGATGGGGTGTCAAAGCGAACCTTTACAGGGCGGTGGGAGACGTGCAGAATCCGGCTTTCCACCCGAGCGCCGAGGCGAGCATGGAAGCCACCCAAATTGAATCCGAGCTGAAAAAATATATCCTGGAGACCTTTGTCTACGCTGAGGAAGATACCAGCCTCGCGAGCGACGTTCACCTCTTCGATAATGGCATCATTGACTCCACAGGAGTCCTGGAGTTGGTGGGGTTTCTCGAGGAGCAATATGAAGTCGAGGTCGCCGACACCGAGATGCTCCCAGAGAACTTCGAGACTATCGCTGCTTTGACAGCCTTTGTGCAGCAGAAGCAAAACGCCAGCTGAAAAGGCTATTAGTCTCCACTTTTCTGCGACTTAGAGCATAACCGCGACACCTCGGTTTGGCTCACACGCTTCAGACAGAAGCCTTCCGTTGACAGGTCCGCCCGCATGACACAAGCGGCCGGTGAATTCCAATAGGATGCTGGCCGTCTTGGCCCTGCATGGAGGAGGTATGGACGTGCTCATTCACCGCTTCATCCCACGCTGGCTCCCCGTCATTGTCGCGACCCTCACCCTGCTCTCCCTCACAGGGCAGGCCAACGCCAAGCCCCTGTGGAGCTTCTCGCCTGACAAAGGCTTCGTAGATGATCCCATCGCCTTTTCTGCCAGTGGAACGCATATGGCGTTCATCCTCTCGGACAGCGCAACCTTCATGGACGTCGCTGTCTTGGAGTTGAGCTCACAGAAGATCATCAAGCGCCTTCCACTGGGCGCCATCTCACATGTTCCCCAAGGCCTACACTTCCTCGACGATAACACCCTGCTCTGGATCTGGTCGGACTCGCAGAAGGGGAATCAGGGCGCAGGGCTGATCTGGCTCGATGGAAAGAAAAGAAGAAAGAGGCAGATCAAAGGAGCAACGCGGCTGCAGTTGGTCGCCTACGAGGGAGCCAAAGTGCTCGCCGCCGCCACCCGTCAGGACAAAAAGGGCGGGGGCTACAAAATGCGCGTTCAGCTCCATCGCCTGAGCGATTTACGGCGCATCCGCGCAGCCAGCGTCACTGTGCGCGCCGACGCCACCCTCAAACGCCCTGCCTTGCGAGTGCTCTATTGGGGGCCAGGGTTCACCACATTGGTGGGGCTGAAGCGTGGAAAGTTCGACAAGAAACGCGATCTACGCCTCCCCGACGCTGCCGTCTGGTTCGATGTGCTCCGTCGCCGCGAGATCACGGCCTACACGCCCCAGAAGCTCGTCAGCTGGACCCAAGCCTTGGAGATGCGCGAAGCCCATGGCCAGCAACGACGCTTTCTTCACGTGGACCAGAACCTCAAACCCCTCTACCTCGTGAGCGAACGCAACCACCCAACCCCCCTGGCAACCCCCGTGGCGTGGCGCCTCTACGAGCCAAAATCCCTGGCGCAGCGTGAGAGCTGGGATGGCAAGGATCTCTTTTTTTCCATGACCATCGATCCCGTCAACCCTGATGCCGTTGCCCGAAAAAAAGCAGACAAAGAGCGCGCTGACATCTACCGCGTCGACGCTACCGGCAAGCCCGTCATTTTGGGCAAAGTGCTCACCGGCAAGCGGGGCTTCACCTGGGTCGTGGGCAAGAACCACTTCGCCTATATGCGCAAGCTCAAAGGCTTCGCCAGAGGGGGGAAGTCCATCGAGGTTCACGCACTGGCGCAGTAGCGACGCAAAAGGCCGTCATCGAGACCCTCGCCTTGACACCGCACCTCGAGCAGGGGTACGCAGTCAAACGTGGAGATCTTCGAGACAATCGCTGAACACGCCAAGGCCTTCTTTGACCACGTCGGGAACGCGATCTGGGGCTGGCCAGACTTCTTCCCGCTGCAGGCGATGTTCTTGCTTGGGGCCGGGCTCTTTCTGACCATTCGGCTCAAGTTCATCAATATCCGTGGGTTCGTGCACGCGATCCGCATCGTCAAAGGCGACTTTGACGATCCCAATGACCCAGGCGACATCACGCATTTTCAGGCGCTGACCACCGCCCTCTCAGCCACCGTTGGCGTAGGCAATATCGCTGGGGTCGCGACGGCCATTCACTATGGCGGGCCGGGCGCGCTGCTTTGGATGTGGGTCACCGCTGGCCTGGGCATGACCACCAAATTCACGGAGTGCTCGTTGGCCCTCCGCTACCGCGTGAAGAACAATGATGGCACCGTCTCTGGTGGCCCGATGTACTACATCAGCGAGGGTCTGCGCCTCAAACCGCTGGCGTTCTTTTTTGCCGCCTGCGCTGCCATCTCATCCTTTGGCTCGGGTAACGCCGTGCAAGCGCATACCATGGCCGATAGCATGCACGCGGCCTTCGGCATCCCCACATGGATCACGGGCGGTGTTGGCGCCGTTATTGTTGCCCTGGTGATCCTGGGCGGCATCAAGCGCATTGGTGCCTTCACGTCGGCGGTGGTGCCCGTCATGGCGGCCATCTACACCCTGGCCACCGTGACCATCCTCATTATCTTCGCCAAGGAAGTGCCTGGCGCCTTGCTCACTATCGTCCGTGATGCCCTGCGCCCCACCGCTGCCCTTGGGGGCTTCGCTGGCGCGACCTTCCTCTTCGGTCTCACATGGGGGGTCAAACGCGGGCTCTTCTCCAACGAAGCGGGCCAAGGCAGCGCGCCCATCGCCCACGCCGCGGCGCGCACGGAAGAGCCTATTCGTGAGGGCTCCGTCGCCCTCCTCGAACCCTTCATCGATACGCTCACCATCTGTACGCTCACAGGCCTCGTCATCGTCGCCACGGGTGTCTGGCAGAACAAGCAACAAGCCAAGCTGCCCATGAACGTGCAGAGCAACATTACCCTTGTTAGCGCTGGTTGCGCGGTGGGCACCAACAGCAAGCTGAACAAAGCCTGCGCGCTGCCCCCAAACATCAAGGTCATGGTGCGGGGTGGACGCCTCGAAGGTGCTGCCCTCGTGGTCAACCATTCTCTCGTTGATGACGCGCAGGTCTTCAACCTCGCAAGCCCCTTGGATGGGATGCTCACCGTAGACGCCAAGAGCAAGCTGCGCGTCTATGACTCCTCGGGCAAAGTGCTCGATGGTGCCCGCCTCGAGGGCAAGATGCTGCAAAACGGCGGCCCCCTGACAGCTTCGGCCTTCCAGGCGGGCCTCTCGACAATCTTCCCCTGGGGCAGCCACCTCGTGGCGATCTGCGTCTTGCTCTTCGCCCTCTCCACCGCTATCGGCTGGTCATATTATGGCGAGCGTTCCGCGCACTATCTGCTACGTGATCGTGTTGTGCTCCCCTATCGGACGATCTTCGTCGTGATGCACTTTGTGGGAGCTGTGATCCCCCTCGAAACCGTCTGGAGCTTCGCCGACGCGGCCCTAGGCATGATGTCGTTGCCGAACCTCATCGCCATCGTCTTGCTCTCGGGACAAGTCGCGCGCATGAGCCGTGACTATTTCTCCCGAGACCATGTGCCCACCAAGAAGCTCAGCTGAGTGATGCGCTGCCCAAAGTCTCCTTCCCCCCTGTTATCCGCAGCATTGGTGCTGGGGGCATTTTTGCCACTTGGCGGTGGCTGCAAGGGGCTCACCAAGGCACCGCCACCCAAAACCGCGGAAGTGACAAAGACTCAAGGCATCGTCAAGCCCCTGTCGAACGCCAGAGCCTTCACCCTCACCACCAGGCTCGCCGTACCTCAAGCCCACACCTTCACTCGCCTTGACGCATCCCATGCCCGAGCCCTTGGGAACCTCGTCGCGGCTTCAACGCAGCAAAGCAAGATCTTCGCGGCCGAAGGTCGCCTGCTCATCCTTCCACCCAAGAACCACCCGGCTGCTGGGCTCGAGCTGCTCCTCGACAGCGGCGAAAATCGGCTGGATGTGCGCCTCCCTGACGGGCGTATTGTACGCCTCCTTGCGAGCGCGTTGGTGGACGTGCTCGACCGCGCCTTGCCCTCGAAGCGAGGACTGGGCGAAGACCCTATGCATGGTGGGATCCCCCAACTCCACGTACAGGCAACGAATACCGACCGAGCCTTGGGAGAGCAGTGGAAGATCGACGCGCCCCTCCGCTTTCATAGGCGAGACCTTGCCGCGCCTTGGTCCTTGCGAGTGCACGTCACCCTCAGCGCCGCCACGACCTCCAAGACCGCTGCCCCCTCCAGCACCGCCCCCTCCATCACCCCCCTCTGTCCACTCATCTTGCCGCTGATCCTTGGGGTGGACGAGATCCCCGCAGGCCTCACCCTCTGTCCGGGCCGGGTACAAGGTTGGAAGATAGCGCTCGAAAACTCCGATCGCGAGAGCCGTGCGTCGGCCTGCTTTGAGACAAGTGTCGACGAGCACGGCTGGGGCAAGCCCAGCGAGAGCGTCAAGCCCTTCAAGGGGCGCGTCGACAAGGCTTGGCGAGTCTCCGGTCCTGATACGCCAGGCGCACAGCACCTCGACGCCAAGGCGTTGGCGGCGATACGTCCCTCAGGCCCCACGGGGACGCTGACGGTGGACAACCGCAGCCGCGTCGCTGCCTTGGTCTATCTTGAGGGAGCGCTTTTGGGTTGGGTCGCCGCAGGTAGAAAGATGCACTTCAAGGGTGTGCCCCACAGCTTCTTCCAGGTCTTCGCCACAGCCCCTAGTGGTGTGCGCGCCTGGGGCCCCAAGGCCCTCTATGTGCCAGGGACGTTGACGCTAGATTGATTCTTGAGGGGCCTCTGTCCCAGACCCCCC
>JAFCZD010000915.1 GCA_019314525.1 Deltaproteobacteria bacterium | reverse complement strand
ATTTCGAGGCATCGGTAGCTCCCTCCTCAGAAAAAGGTGTTCCCTACAGTGCGATATGTTTTCCGACTTTGCCAGTGTCACTGATGTGAAGCAGGGGCTCCGCCCCTGATGGGTGACCGCAGGCGTCACCGCGCCGCGGGCCCGACGCTGACCCTCCGCGGGCGCAATTCCCCCACCATGGTAGATCTCGGGCGTTAGGTTGTGTTCGCGGGTCCTCCGGTGTAAGCAGCCTGGTTGAGGCGGTCGGGAAGAGAGCCGAGGGCCGTGCCCGGCGGCTTCCCGGCCGCCTCAGCTGCTGTCCAGGAGGGCCGACCACGGGATCGGATGAGAGATGGAGCCCAGGTCGCGGGCCATTACCTCTACGATGTGGCGGATGGTGTCGGTGGGGTCCTTCGGACGACGTGCTCGTTTGAGGCGCCGGTAAATGAAGAGCTGCAGGAGATTGAAGACGAGCGACCACAGGAGCAGGACCGCCATTAAGGCGTTGGCGCTGTGGCGGTAGACATGGCTGAGGTTCCAGTGCTTCACCCACTGGTTGAACGCCGTGTTCTCGATGTGCCAACGGGAGCGGGTAATCTTGAGTGCCGCCCGCCGACCTACCTTTCGCGCTCGATCGCCCACGATACCGAGGCACCAAGTCTTCTGCGTCCCATCCTTATGGGTGACGACCGCCTTGATGGCTCGGACTTTGCCCTCGTAAGTACTGAGCGTCTCGATGTCATCGACGTCCCACAAGACGATGTGTTCTTTGCGTTCATCGTCGTCATATTCGTCGCACGGGCCCAACTGGTCCCACAAGGCCAGTGCCTCTTTGAGCGGCTCGTTGTCCTCCTTCTTGAGGACGATGAAGCCGCCGTAGCCGTAGTCGTCGAGCTTCGTCATCACGGGCCCGTTAGCATACAGAGCATCGCAGACGACGGCGTCGATGAAAGAGCCGTATGTCTCGTGTAGCGAGTCAATGAGCCGCAGCCCCGCCGTCAGCTCACCTTCGTGGCCGGCTTCCACCAAACCGATTTCGCGACGCGCCTCCTCGTTACGCACCGGCTCGATGGCGAGGACCACATCGATGGTTGGTCCGATGAGCATGGCGACCACGAAGCGATGGTAGTACTGGACTCGCTTCTCCACCTCACCGGTCTTGGGGTTCTTCACGGGGACTAGACGTTCAAGGCACTGTGGGCAGCATCTGTCGTAGGATGCGAACGGTTCCCAGCCATCGATGGCCACGCAACGCAAGGTCGCGTAGGAGCCCTCGCGGAAGGCCTTGTTGCGCTCAGCTTTCCATATGACATCCTCGAGTCCCTTGCGAGGGCCGTCGAGATCCAGCTTGTCGAGCACGTTTCCGATGACTTCGGCGCTGAAAGCCTTGACGTCCTGCTGAGGCTTGAAACCGAGCAGTTGCTGAAAGTCAGCTTCCTTCAGGTCACCCTCCAACGCGTTGATACTGGGCAGACGGAGTAGGGCGGCGTGGAAGAGGCTGTTGGCGACGTCGAAGGTTGGATACGTCGGGTCTTGGCGGCTGTCGCTGAAGCTTTGCAGAATGTGGGGCACGCCGAAGACGTTGCAGGCATACTTCTCGAACTGGTAGAGCTTCTTGCGCGAATCGATGAGCCAGGGTGGCAACGCCGCCGCCCTGGCCTTGCGAGCGGTGCTCTCATCGCGATCCAGGCAGCAACGCTTGTATTTGCGGCCGCTGCCGCAGTGGCAATTTTCGTTACGCCCGGGCCGCGCCATGGCCGACGCCGCACGATCCTCACCACAGCGGGTATGGCGGTGAGGTGTGGCGATGACCATGGGCGTAATACATGGCTGGGCGCTCGATGGCGCTCAGCTCACGGCTTCCTTGGCTTCCTGGGTTTCTTCTTTTTCTTCTTCTGCGCTTGATGCTGCTGGCGCATCAGGGTCAACAGCTGAGCGTTGATAGCAAAAACTTCCGCCACTGCATTCTTGTACTCCCGCCCCTGCTGGTGAAGAGGCTGGACCTCATCGATCCACTCGAATGGAATACGCTCGGTGTTTGCTTTCCCGTTCGCCATGAAGTTCAGAGCCCACATCGGATGCCCTTTGCCCGTGGCGCAGTGGCACGTCGGCTTGCCGCAACGTCGGTGCTTGAGCACCAGCGATCCCGGCAGCGCGTTCTCGGGAATGTCATACTGCCGTACCAGCTCATGCTTACGCTGTCGCAGTCGAGAGGCCTTGGAACCCTTTGCTCGATACAAATTCATCTGCTCCCCATAATAGGGACAGAAGAGAAGAAATCAACCTTTTTCGACCCTGGGGGAATTTGCGCAAGGAGTT
>JAFCZD010000914.1 GCA_019314525.1 Deltaproteobacteria bacterium | reverse complement strand
TCTGCAGGCAGCGATAGTTGGCGGGACAATCGGCGTCCACGCCACAGGCCTGACCACAGAAGGTCTCCATGGAGTTCGTAACCACACAATACGCGCTGGAGTCTTTGCACTCTGGTTCGCGCGGATTGCAATAGTCGCACAGCCCACCCTCGCTCTTGGGACAGATCTGCCCCAGGCTACCGTCAGGCACGACACAATCGGGTCGCTCACAACATGACGCGTTGAAATAGAAATGGAAGCACGCGCAGACCGTGTTGGGTCGGTGTCCGCTCTCCAACTCCTGACAGTCGAGCACCTGCAAACCATTCACTTCCCGGGTGGGCCAAGTGCCATCGGGGAGGCACGTCACCTGCCCCCAACCACAATATTGAAGCCCATCGCACCAGACCATCGTGCCCGGAATGCACGCATCACCGACGCCAGGAACAGGGACCGGGGGCTTGTCGACTTCCTCACAGATCGTTCCACCAAACTCGGTGCCTTTGTAGCAGGAGTAGTCGGCGCTGCCCTCTGGCTGTTCACCCACATCCCTCTGCACACATTTGTAGAGGTCGAATTCGGCGCCACTGGAGACCTTCTCGCAATCCCAGTCGCCTTCACCTCCAGGAGGAGGAGACCCGCTGGGCACCTCTCCGTAACAAACCCAAACGATGACCCCGCCCATATTCACGCGGTTGCACTTCCAGCTACCTGTCCCGTCTGGCAGCCCCCCGTCGTCATCGGTCTGGATGCATGTGCGAACGCCTTCGACCTCCTTGCACTCCCATTCACCACCACCTGTAGGCGGAACCTCATCGCCAGGCTCGCGTTCACAAACGACCTGCCCTGTTTCGTTGTCGACCACACAATCCCATACTGCTGTCCCCTGGGGTTTATTGGAGGGATTCGGCGGCTCAGTCTTTACACAGTGCCACGAGGACTCCTGCGCCACCCAGGTGCAGTTCCAATCGCCGCCTCCCACAGGGGGCTGGTCTTCGCTGCCTTCCTTGTCGCAGCTGTAGGCAAACTCCGTCCAGGTACAGTCCCACTCGCCCCCGCCATCGGGCACAGGCGCCTCAGTGGTGCATTTGTCTGGGTTGATGCTGCAGTCCCAGAGGCCTTCGCACGTGCACACGGTGCGCCCATCGGGGCCATCACCCTCACAGCGCAGATCCTCGAGAGCACAGCACGTTTGAGGATCCGTGCAGGGTGCATAGGGATCCACCTTCGGTATGGGCTCGACGGGCACCTGGTTGCTGCTCTTGGAGCATCCCGTCAGCACCAATCCCAAGCCCCCCAGAAGGCAGAGCACCCAACCGACACGTCTCGTCATCTTCATTGCACTCTCCTCGGTGAGACTCTGGTCTGCAAAAAAAACGCCAGACATCACGGGTCTATTCCCTATCTAACCTGTTGATAATCAGCCCATTGCCCACTCGGAGGCTGGAGTCTGAACCCCCAGATAGGGGGGGGGGGCCCCCATCCCCCTCTGCCTGGGAACACCGCTCATTCATGTCTTCAAGAGATGTTTTTTGAGCAATTTATGCAGATACTTACGGTCCATGTCAGCCCTGCGCGCAGCGCGGGATACATTCCCCCCGGATTGCTCCAGGAGCCATTCCAAATAGCGCCGCTCGAAATCATCGTTCCAGCGCTCCTTATTCACCCGATAAGATTGTGCGGCATCAAACGCCGCCACAGCCCCCGCTCCGCTTGGCTGCAAAAGGTGCATCCCCCGCTCCACGACGTTCTTCAGCTCTCCAATATTTCCCGGCCAATCGTGAACCATCAGCGAATCGATGCAGGTCTGTTGCATTTGAAAATCATCCCCCCCAAACTCGCGCCCGAACTCCTTAGCGAGGAGCGGAATATCTTCTTTGCGTTCACACAGAGGCGGCACTGGCACTAACACCCCCGCGAGCTTAACGTGGAGGTCCTCTCGAAACTGCCCTTTGGCCACCTGCACCTGGAGGTCCTGTGTCGCGGCCGCCACGATACGGGTATCAACCCGCATTGAGCGGGTCCCACCTATGCGTTGAACCTCACGCTGCTCGAGCAGTTGGAGGAGCTTGGGCTGCAGGTGCATGCTCAGCTCACCCAAGTCAGCGAGAAACACGGTGCCACCATGGGCACGTTCGAAGACGCCTCGCCTCGCTGTCGTCGCGCCCTCGACGGCGTCCCTCTCGTGGCCGAAGCCACAAGATCCGATGAGGCTGCGCAATCCACCACCTCGAAAGGGCGCTCATGGCGCTTGCTCAGCTGATGAAGGGTACGCGCCAAAAGAGCCTTGCCCGTGCCCCTCTCCCCCTCCATGAGCACGCTGATGTCTGTGGGTCCCACCGTCTGGATCACGCTGAAGAGTCGGCGCATGGACAGACTCGCAGCGAATACCTCCCCCAACTGCTGGAGATCGCTGGGCACAATCTCAACGTGCTCTTCGAGAAGCTGGATGCGCAGCTCAACCGCGCCAACGGCCATGCGCGCGCCAGAGCGCACATAGGCCTCTCGAACCCGGGCCTTATCAAGGAAGGTCCCGTTGGTCGACCCAAGGTCGCGCAAGAGGTAACCGTGGGTGTCTCTGATAATTTCGCAATGCTGCCGAGAGACCGTATCCATCGCCAATACCAGGTCGTTGGTCTCTGCATGCCCAATGCGAATCACGTCGCCCACGAGGGTGACCTCACGGCCTGCCTCAGGCTCTGTGAGCACCACCAGCTTGCACTGGGGCAACCGAATGCTCTGCAACGCTGAATCCGACATGATCTAGGGCAGCTTATCCCAGGATCGAGCGTGGTGGGAAACATCTATGATGCTGGGCGGTGATCCCGGTCGGTACACCTCGCAGTCACCCTGAAGTGCCGCCGCGACAATCCCATGTGCGTTCGCGCGCATTTGGTGCGTACTATGAGGGCCCCATGCTCGTATCACGCACCCTTCTGATGTTCTGTGTCTTGATGCTCGTGGTGCTTTGCGTACCGCAGCGGGTCCGTGGAGAACACCCCCACATCATCGACCGCCCCATTCGCTTCGGCGAAGAACGCATCGCGCTCACCAAGCGCTACATCAAACGCCACTACGGTTTGACCGTGCCCAACATCACCATTCGCCCAGTAGCGGTGGTGATCCACTGGACCGCCACCAACTCACTGAAGGGCACTTGGCGAGGCTTCAACCGGGTGCAGATCCGCAGCTCGAGGCGTCATGTGCTGCGTGGTGGCAAGTTGAACGTCTCGGCTCATTTCATGGTAGGACGTGACGGTCGCATCCTGCGGCTGATGCCCGAAAACTGGATGGCCCGGCACTGCATCCTTGTACGGGCGCTGGCAAAGCGCCACCCCATCCGTTATCTGCTGGGGCATATGGAGTGGAAACGCTTCGAAAACGCGCCGTTTTTTCGTGAGCGCGACCCCACCTACCGCAACGCCAAAGCCGACCCTGGCAAGCGCTTCATGCGTCGGTTGCGGCGCAAGTTGAAGGATTTGCGGCTTCGGGATCGGTATCCGTGAGTCAATAGGTCCTACTCTGGAAGAAAGGCGACGATTTGCGGAACAAAGTGGAGTGCACTGTTATTGGCATCAGGCTTTGGGACTCCCGTCATGCCCCCCACGACGATCACACGCCCATCGGGCAAAAGGGTTGCGGTGTGGTAGCGGCGGGGAAAGGGCATGGGAGGCAGGGGCTCGTAGGTGCCGTCTGCCGAGAGTAGCCCGCTGCGAGATCCGGGGCTCTTTGACTCCCAGGCCTCTCTGGACGGGTCGGTGGGATCGTCGCCAGCGAGCAAGAGCACGCGGCCATCGGCGAGCGCCGTTGCCGTGTGACCGTCGCGAAAGGCGTCGGGAAGCTCAATGATTTCTTGCGTTCCTCCGGCGAGATCTACCAGCGTGGCCGAGTCGCTCGCCGGATCGTAGAAATAGCGATCACCGGCTTCGGTGTACCCGCCGCTCAGAAGAAGACGACCATCGGGCAATTGGGCGGTACTGTGGTAAGCGCGTGGCATGAGCATCGCAGGGCCCTCGGTGACCTCAAGCGTCTTGACGTTGAAGAAGGTGCTACTGGGCGCCAGAGCGCCCCGGCCACCTGCCCGCCACAGGCGCTCACCGTCAATCAAGATGCTGCTGTGTCGGCAACGGTAGTCATCCTCCATTTTGCTCACGGTAAACCACGCATCCTGCCCCGGCTCGTAGGTCTGGACGTTGGGTAATCCGGGATACCATCCACTAGAACTGCAGGCTGGGTCTCCTATAACGCGCCCGTCAACCCAATGAAGTGCGCCGAAGATGCGCGTGAGCCCACCCCACGCGACCTCCCGCCAGGCTCCAAGGCTTGCAGCCGGGTCAAAGACCTCGGCTGTGGTCCCTGGGGGTTTGCCTACGACAAGGTCCCTGTTGCCACCATCTATCAGCACCATGCCATCAGGCAGGCGCAGTGTGCCATGGCCTGCGCGAGCACGCACCATAGGCGCTTCAGCTAAGAGCCGGTCCTCGCCAGGCAGGTAGCGAGCCACACGGCCCGTGCGGGTCTGCTTGCCCTGTGCACCCTGTTGAAGCCCACCGGTAATCAGCAGGCTGCCATCGGCGAGCAGCGTGGTGCCATGCCACACCGCATCAATGGTCGGGGAAAGCACCTCCCAGTGCCCTCCCGTCACCGTCTCACTTGCCCTGTTGGGTGAGCGAGCCCCACACGCGCCCAGAAGCGCGATGACCACCCACCCGAGCGTCCGAGTGGTTCCCCTTCGAAGTGGTGTGGTCATTCCTCACCCTCCGCATGAAATGCGTCGAAATACATCGCCGTGCCATACGTAACGGTGGTGTTCACCGCGTCAGCGTGGGCTGCATAGACATAAACCCTGTAATAGTAGGGGGTCCCGTCAGTCTTGATGTCGATGTCC
>JAFCZD010000913.1 GCA_019314525.1 Deltaproteobacteria bacterium | reverse complement strand
CGATGACCTTCCCAGCGTCGGGGTCGACCACGACAGGCGCCGGACATCCATAGCCAAACTCGGTGCAGCAGTAGTTCTTCGCGTCTTTTCCAAAAGACGCGCCAGTCGCCGCATACGCTTTGCCCGTGGGGTAGTCGAGCATGTTGCTGAGGTCGCTGTGCACGGCATAGGGGAGCAGCCCATAGGTCGAACTTGAGTCGTTGTCGGCCCGTGCCGAGTGGAAGTGGTTGTGGCTCACGGCCACGACGTTGGGCATGGACATGACTTTGGCGTGGGCGGCGCAGATATTACGGGCCTGGGTTTGAATGCCCACCACCCGCGTCCAGCCCTGCTCTGAGGCGATGAGCGTGGTCCAGGGTAGGCGTTCCGTGTTTGTGATCCCGCGCGCCCTCAATTGTTGCTGCTGAAAGTGCACCATCTCTTCAAGGTTGTAGAAGGTCACCTGGCCTTTGGGGGCGGGCTGGGTTGGATCACCATAGGGGTGCGCGGCGACGCCCCAGGAGATGTCCGTTCCCAGTCGCTGCCACAGGCCCTCGAGCAGGGCGCCGCTGCCCATATGGCCGTGATGGATATTGGCGTCCCAGAGCATATCTGTGGAGGCGTACATCATCACGCCGCTGAGGTGGCGGGAGATGGCTGTGTGAGCCCGCCGCATCATCTGGGCGTATTTATCGATGCGTCGCTTGACGTTGGCCGCGGAGGTGTCGCCTTTGGGAGCGATGGGAGAATAGTCGAACCAGCCGTCGCTGGCGTTCTCGTTCCAGATGATCAGATGCTGCACTTTGCCCTTATCCCCACCATCGTAGCGATCGGCGACGATATTGACGTAGTCCTCGAAGTCATCCATGGCATCGTCGCGGGGTACGCAGCCCTCTTTCATGTTGCCGTTGGCCCAGGCGAAGCCTTCACAGTCTGGGTGGCGATAGACCGGTGGCGATGACCAGAGCACCACCCCTGATTGAAAGCCCGCGGCTGCATCACGGGAGAGCATTCGGTCAAAATAGGAGAGCTGTCCACGACTGACGCAGCGATAGCGGTGATACCCCTTGGCTCTGCGTTCGGTTTCATCTTTGGGTATCAGCTCATAGCCAACAGGGCAGTTGATGGGCGTGGCAGAAGAGGTGAGGCCGGATTTTTCGAAGCTCGACCACCAAAGGTTGTATTGACGGTAGCCGATACCGATGGATTGCATCACCGCGTAGCGGGCATCATTCTCCACAGACGTCATGGGCTTCTCCGCTCCTCCGGCACCCTGCTTGAGGGTGGGTGGAACAAACCCACTGTGGATCCCCGTGAAGGCGCTGATGGTCCTGTTGGAGGGGTCTTCGTTTGCTCCATCGACCTCGCCACTGCAGGCGATGGCGGTGAGGAGCAGGGCGGTCAAGAGCATGGGATTCATGTGGGACATGGTAGGGGGCATGGATAGGACAAAAAGCAACATGTGTGCCAGCCACGCCGTATGAGATGACGGGTAGTTGACGCGCGTCGTCTGGGTGGCTGCCTGGGTCAGGAGTCACCACTGGATTCTGTTGACGCCAGGTAGATCTAGGGCTTTACCGAGGTGTTCCCAAGGGCACGCGCTTTTTCCCATCGTCATAAAAGAGCCTCCAACCGCTCCATTGTGGCAGCAGGTCCATGCGAGGAGGATTGCCCTTGCTCTTGATGGTGATCTCACGTCGCTGGGCGTTGTAGCTCACCTTCAGTCGTTGTCCTGCGATGGAGAGCGAGCGTGGAAAGCGGGCGTCGAGGGCAGCCTTCGCTTCGGGGGTGAGCAAAGCCGGCGCGAAGTCGCGCTCAGCCAAAAGCTCGAGATCCTCCCCACTCTCGAAGCCCAGGGCTGATATCCGCTCTTTCAGCCACACCTCGAAATCGACGAGGGGGGCTTTGTCAAGGGTCTGCGAGAGATTATACGCCTCTACCTCGTCGCGGGCATGAGAGATGGCCTTGCTGAAGAGGCGCTGTGAGAGCAGCGCCGCCTCAAGGGCTCGTGGTGCGGCCTCTCCCTCGGGCACCTTCTCATAGCGGCGCAGCACGGTGGTGCCGATGGACCACTCCAGGCTGGCCACGAGCTGGCGCTGGCGGTTGACCTTCGCCTCCACCATGCGCTCATCGCCACAGCCGATGCGCCGCAAGAGCTCTTCTGGGGCCGGCATGGCGCAGCTGGCGAAGCGGCGGAGCGTGCGACCGGGTTCACCTTGCTGACGTTGGTCCACCACCACGATGGTGCGCACCTTCTCGGCGATCAACGAGTCACGATCGAGGCGCAGCTCGACCCGACCATTTCCCCAGGCGTCGGGGCGG
>JAFCZD010000273.1 GCA_019314525.1 Deltaproteobacteria bacterium | reverse complement strand
GGCCTTCAGGTAGCGGTCGATCTGCTGGCCCAACTCACGCGCCGCCCAACCCAGGTGTACTTCCAGGATCTGCCCAATATTCATACGAGAGGGCACGCCCAAGGGGTTGAGAACAATATCCACTGGCGTCCCATCAGCGAGGAAAGGAATATCCTCCTCTGGTAGGATGCGGCTAATAACGCCCTTATTCCCGTGGCGCCCCGCCATCTTGTCACCCACCGCTAGCTTGCGCTTGATGGCCACATAGACCTTCACCAGCTTGATGACCCCTGGAGGTAGCTCATCGCCCTTGAAGAGTTTTTCGATCTTCTCATTGTAGAGCAACTCGATGGCCTCGGAGTCCGCTTCGAGTTGGTTGGCCAAGCCCTCGAGGGCGTCCTCGATCTCTCCGCCACCCTCAACCACGGGGATCGTCGCCCAATAGCGCCTGGCGATCTCTTTTAGCTCATCACCGCTGATCTTCGTGGCCTTGGCCAAGAGCTGACGCCCTTGGTCATCCACCACCTTGGCTGCGGTGGTCTTGCCCGTGAGAAGC
Source organism: Deltaproteobacteria bacterium (assembly GCA_019314525.1). Lineage (GTDB taxonomy): Bacteria > Myxococcota_A > Polyangia > JAFCZD01. Next base: position 6,900 of record JAFCZD010000273.1, on the reverse strand, counting down.
TTGGACATCTTCTCATAGTAGGAGCTGCTGATAATCTTGACCTCGTCCCGTTGGTCAGCGAGAAGCCTCTCCTTCTCCATATCCAGGATATCTTGGGAGCGGTCATCCATCTCGGTGCCCTTGCGGGCGAAAACACGGGCGTTGATCACGATGCCTGTAACGCCAGGCGGGACTCGCAGCGAGCTATCCCGCACGTCGCCAGCCTTCTCGCCGAAAATCGCGCGCAGCAGCTTCTCTTCGGGAGAAAGCTGCGTCTCACCCTTTGGCGTAATCTTGCCCACAAGCACGTCGCCTGGGTTCACCTCTGCGCCGATGCGCACGATGCCGCTCTCGTCGAGGTCCGCCAAGGCCTCCTCGCCAACATTCGGGATATCTCGAGTGATCTCCTCTTTCCCCAACTTCGTGTCGCGAGCGACGCACTCAAACTCCTCGATGTGAATCGAGGTGAAGACATCTTGTTTTGTGAGCCGCTCTGAGACGAGGATCGAATCCTCGAAGTTGTAGCCACCCCAGGGCATGAACGCCACGAGCACGTTCTGACCCAACGCCAGCTCACCACACTCCGTCGCCGGACCGTCGCCAATCACATCATTGCGGCGAACCGTGTCACCCTTGTTGACAATAGGCTTCTGATTAATACAGGTGTTTTGGTTGCTGCGCTGGAACTTGACCAGGTTGTAGATGTCAGGCTTTGCAGCCAGAGGATCCTTGTCATCGGTGTCCACAGGCTTGACCACGATACGCCCTGCGTCCACAGAGTCGACGATACCATCGCGCCTCGCTACCACGGTGACACCCGAGTCTCTTGCCACCACGTGTTCGATGCCTGTACCCACCAGGGGTGAGCGCGTACGCACCAACGGCACCGCCTGACGCTGCATATTCGAGCCCATTAGGGCGCGGTTGGCGTCGTCATGCTCAAGGAAGGGGATCAACGAGGCGGCCACCGATACCAATTGGTTCGGTGAGACGTCCATCAAGGTCACCTCCTCGGGAGGTGCCATGCTGTACTCTGCGTCATGGCGCACGCTGATGGCCTCAGCAGTGAGTGCTCCATCCTCCTCCACCTCTATGGTGGTTTGCGCGATGCGATGCCCCTCCTCCTCCAAGGCCGAATAGAACTTCACATCACGGGTCACCTTGCCCCCCGCAACCTTGCGATAGGGAGTCTCGATGAAGCCGTACTCGTTCACTCGCGCGAAGGTCGAAAGCGACGCGATGAGCCCAATATTCGGCCCCTCAGGAGTCTCGATGGGACACACCCGACCGTAGTGGGTCGCATGCACGTCACGCACTTCGAAACCCGCTCGCTCACGCGTCAGACCACCTGGGCCCAGAGCAGAGAGGCGACGCTTATGGGTCACCTCGGAAAGCGGATTCGTTTGGTCCATGAACTGCGAAAGCTGACTCGAGCCGAAGTACTCCTTGACCACCGCGCTCACGGGCTTGGCGTTGATCAAGTCATGAGGCATCAAGTACTCGATCTCTTGTGACATGGACATGCGCTCTTTGATGGCGCGCTCCATGCGTACGAGGCCGATGCGGTACTGATTCTCCATCAACTCGCCAACCGCTCGCACACGGCGATTCCCGAGATGATCAATATCGTCGACGCTGCCTCGGCCGTTCTTGAGGCCGATGAGATGCCGCATGGTCTCCACAATGTCGTTCTTCGTCAGAACGCAATGGTCCAGCGGCTCCTCAACCTTGAATTTATAGTTCAACTTCAAACGCCCAACCTTGGACAGGTCATAGCGCTCAGGGTTGAAAAAGAGGTTATTGAAGAGCTTCCCTGCGGTGTCGGGCGTAGGTGGATCTCCCGGGCGAAGGCGCCGGTAGATCTCCAGGATCGCCTCTTGGCAGGTATTGAGCTTGTCCGCCAGGAGCGTCTCCCGCAGATAGCTGCCCACATTGAGGTTGTCGATGAACAGGACCTTGAAGTTGAGGATCTTGTTCTCGCGAAGACGCTCGAGAGCCTCCTCGGTCACCTCTTCGTTGCACTGCAGCAAGACCTCGCCGGTGTCGGGATCGATCACGTCATGTGCAGCGACCTTACCCACCAACTCCTCGAGACCGATGGGCAGGCGCTCGAGGCCCGACTCGCGCAGCTTCCGGATGGCGCTCCGCGTAAACTTGCGGTTCTTACGCACGATCAGCTCGCGCGTCTCAGGGTGCCGAATATCACGGGTCGACCGCTGGCCGGGAAGAATGTCCAGCTCAACGCTCTTTGTGTACTTCTTCGACGACTCAGCGTAGATGGTCTCCGTATCGTAATACTCGTTGAGCAGCTCCTCGGTCGTATAGCCGAGGGCGCGCAGGAGCACCGTCGCGTGCAGCTTGCGCCGACGATCAATACGAACGAAGATCAGATCTTTGGCGTCGAATTCGAAGTCCAGCCAGCTCCCACGATAGGGGATCACACGCGCGCTGTAGAGCAGCCTGCCTGTGGAATGTGTACGGCCCTTGTCATGGTCGAAGAAGACCCCGGGGCTGCGATGGAGTTGACTGACAACGACGCGCTCCGTCCCGTTGATGATGAAGGTACCGTTCTCCGTCATCAGGGGGATCTCACCGAAGTAGACCTCCTGCTGTTTGATGTCCCGGACGGTTTGTTCTCCCGTCTCTTCATTGACATCCCGCAGCACGAGTTCGATGGTGACCTTCACCGGAGCGGCGTAGGTCATGCCACGCTGGCGGCACTCATCCTCATCGTATTTCGGTCGCTCAAGGTGATACTTGACGAACTCCAGCGAGGCCGTCTCGGAGAAATCCTTGATTGGGAAGACGCTCTTAAAGACGCCCTGCAGCCCAATCTCGTCCCGTTTTTCCGGCGGGATATTGGTCTGCAGGAACTTATCGTACGAGCTCTTCTGGATAGCGATCAAATTCGGGATCTCGACGATCTGTTCGATCTCGCCGAAACGCTTTCGCACCCGAAAGTTGTTCTGGATCACGCGTCCCATGGACTCTCCCTAGCTCCGCTCGAGCGGGCCATTTCGGCCACGACACCAAGGCATTCAATACCCCGGCTACGCCGAATACACTACAGCCAGGGATCCAAGAAACCGATCCTTGGAAACCTGGCTGCCGTGTGCTTCGACCTCTATTTGCAACCTTTGCAGGCCTTCCCTTCAAGCCAATCAACTGCCCTGTGTCACGCCGCCATGGCCTCTACCGAGGCGTCGACGCCCCTCTTCCTTCTCGTCTTAGTGACGGAAAGGTGGGCGCCGAGCCAACGGCGTGGATACAGACGTCTATGGCTCTAGGCAGCGACCGGCTTGACCTCTACCTCAGCACCAGCCTCCTCGAGCTTCTTCTTCGAGTCTTCAGCGTCGTCCTTGGCCACGCCCTCTTTGACGGCCTTTGGACAACTCTCGACGAGCTCTTTGGCTTCTTTCAAGCCAAGGCTGGTGATTTCGCGCAGCGCCTTGATGACCTGGATCTTCTTGGCGCCAAAGCTCGTGAGGATCACGTCGAACTCTGTGGGCTCAGCGGCAGCACCAGCACCAGCGTCTGCAGCAACGGCAGCACCAGCAACGGCAACAGGAGCAGCTGAAACGCCCCACTTCTCCTCAAGATCCTTGGTCAGGGCAGCAACGTCCATAACCGAAAGATCGCTGAGATAATCGACGACCTGCTCTTTGGTGATCTCCGACATTGGTCTCTCCTTCAAATACGGCCTGGCTCAAACCAAGGCCTCCTACGGCTACGCCGAGGCGCTCCGTAGTCAATTGTTATTCGTTCAGGCTACGTTCCCGTGCCTGAAGTAAATACATGAAATTTTGTGGTGCTGCAGCCAGCTGCCGCACGAAGCTTTGAGCGGGTGCTTGGAATTGCGCCAACAACTCTGCACGTAGCTCATTCTTGCCCTTCATCTTGGCGAGGTTCTTGACCGCTGCCACATCCAGCAGCTCACCGTCAAGAAAGCCACCTTTGATGTCGAGCTTCGCCAGATCATCGTCAAACTTGTCGATAACCTTGGCTGGAGCGACTGGATCCTCAAAAGAATACGCAATGGCGGTTGGGCCCTTGAAAAGCGGCGTCAACCCCTCCATGGCCGTCCCAGCTATGGCCAACTTCACCAAGGTGTTCTTCACAACACGATAGTGACAGTCGGTCTTCCGGATCTCGCTGCGCATGTTGTTGATCTGACCTACGTTCAGACCACGAAAATCAGCGAGGACCAGCGACTGAGCGCGACTGAGAGCGTCCTTGAGTTCTTCTACCGCTGTGCTTTTTTGCTCACGATTCATGACACCCCTCCTACTTGCTCACCTGGCTGACCACCTCTTGGGGGTCAAACCGGATCGAAGGGCCCATGGTGGTAGAAACCGCAATGCTCTTGATATAGGTGCCCTTCGCCGATGAAGGCTTGAGCTTGAGCAACAGTTCCATCAAGGCCAGAATGTTTTCCCTAATCTTGGCAGCCTCGAAGCTCGCGCGACCAACCGGTGCATGCACGATACCAGCCTTCTCTACGCGAAACTCCACGCGGCCGGCCTTCAACTCCTTGATGACCTTTTCCACATCGAAGGTCACCGTACCCACCTTTGGGTTGGGCATGAGGCCACGAGGACCAAGTACACGCCCTAAACGCCCCACAACCCCCATCATGTCAGGCGTCGCCACGGTGGCGTCGAAGTCGAAGAAGCCTCCTTGGATCTTTTCCATCAGATCCTCGGCGCCCACAATATCGGCTCCAGCGTCTTCAGCCTCTTTGGCCTTCTCGCCCTTGGCAAAAACGGCCACCCGCAGTGTCTTACCCGTCCCATGAGGCATCACCACGGCGCCGCGGACCATCTGGTCAGCGTACTTGGGGTTTACGCCCAAGCGTACGGCCACATCGACAGACTCGTCGAATTTGGCGTTCTTGACCTGCGGCACAAGGTCGCAGCCCTCCTCAAGGGTATAGCGACGCTGCCGATCGAATTTATCGGCCGCCGCACGGTATTGTTTTCCCCGTTTCGGCATCGTCTACCCCTACTCCACAACCTCGATGCCCATCGAGCGTGCAGTACCAGCGATAGTATTCATCGCCTGCTCGACGTCATCGGTGTTGAGATCTGGAAGCTTGGTTTGAGCGATCTCTCGTACCTGATCGCGCTTGACCTTACCAACCTTGTTCTTATTTGGTTCACCCGATCCCTTTTCGAGCCCCGCCGCCTGCTTCAACAGTACAGCCGCAGGTGGGGTCTTCGTGATGAACGAAAAGGATCGGTCAGCATAGACAGTGATCACCACGGGGATAATCGTCCCCTTGTCCTTCTGCGTACGTGCGTTAAACGTCTTGCAGAATTCCATGATGTTCACGCCGTGCTGACCAAGAGCGGGCCCTACCGGTGGACTGGGATTCGCCAGCCCTCCCGGTACCTGTAACTTAACCAGGCCTACAATTTTCTTCATCGGCAACTCCTTGCGGTTCTAACGGCTCGCTAACGAGCGAGCCTCCCGCAGAGCGTTTCATTTTTCGCCAGGCCAACGACCAAGCGTCCTCCGCTAAGAGCTAGGCCTTTTCGACCTGCCCAAAATCCAACTCTATAGGCGTGGAACGACCAAAGATCGACACCAAGACACGCACTTTCTGCTTTTCTGGTCGAACTTCTTCAACGATGCCATTGAAGTTCGAGAAGGGGCCATCAGTGACGCGTACGTCCTCACCCTGCTCGAAGTTGATACGCGGTTTGGGCTTGATAGCACCCTCGGACATTTGGCGATTGATTCCTGCAATCTCCGAGTCCTTCACCGGCATGGGCTTGAGCCCCCCAAGAAAACCCGTAATCTTGGGGGTGTTCTTCACAAGGGAGAGCGTGTGGTCGTCCATGATCATCTGGACGAACATATATCCAGGGTAGAATTTTCGGGTCATGGTGCGGCGCTGGCCTTTGACCATCTCTACCACTGACTCGGTAGGGATTAGGACCTCGCCAAACCTGTCTTCGAAGCCAGAGTTCTTGATGCGCTCCAGCAAGGACAAACGCGCACGATTCTCATGCCCAGAATAGGTATGTACTGCAAACCACTTCATGTTGACAGGTGGCAACTCCGGGTCGTTCTCGCTTGCCTCATCGCCATCGCTTGGCTCACCCTCAAGGGGTGCCGTTTCGGCACTACCACCCGCGCCAGGAGCCTCTTTAGCCTCTTGGCCCTCAACTGAGTTGGGCACCGGCTTGAGCTCGTCTTGCTCTTCGCGTTCGAGCGTTTCGTCTTGCATCTGCGAGCCTCGCCTAGCTGTAGATGATGCCGGTCGCCCACGACCAAACAAGATCGAAGAGCCCCAGGATCATCGAAATAATCACGGTGGTGATAATCACGACCACAGTGGCGGCCGACGTCTCTTTACGAGTGGGCCAGGTGACCTTGGTCAGCTCGTTGATGATCTCCGATGCCTTCGTGAAGAGGTTTGGGTTGCGCCACATCAGGAAGGCGATCACACCGCCAAGACCGATACCGATGATGGTCACATAGAGATCTGGCGGTTTGGCAAAATACCCCCAAATCCAGCCCGTGGCCTGCACCATCAGGTACGCTAGAAGCAATCCTCCCAGGGCGAACATCAGATGAACCCATTTATTGTTGCCCATAGCTGCTCCCGTGTCCCAGTTTCAACTCGCAAGCCCGAGGCCACTGCCTCGAACTCTCTCGTCAGGCTCAACACCTGCTTGCAGGGCAGGAGGGATTCGAACCCCCAACCCGCGGATTTGGAATCCGCTGCTCTGCCAATTAGAGCTACTGCCCTCTAAACCCACCCTGAAAACAGGGTGGGTGTTAGTTGACTACTCGACAATATCCGTCACCACGCCGGCGCCGACTGTACGGCCACCCTCGCGGATCGCAAAGTGCAAGCCCTTCTCACAGGCGATGTCGGTGTGCAACTCCACCACCATGTTCACGTTATCGCCG
>JAFCZD010000912.1 GCA_019314525.1 Deltaproteobacteria bacterium | reverse complement strand
CGCGCGCGTCAGGTTCTTGCCGTTGTGCTCCAGCAGCGCCTCCAAGTAGGCGCGGTCAAAGCTGTTGAGCAGCTGCGCCTTGGCCTCTTTGTAGGGCATGGGCGCGACCACCCCAGGGTAGGTGACCCCCAAGGTTACCGGTGAATCTCCTGCGGGTCCCAGATTGAACACGAGGTCTGCGAAGGCCAACTGCTCCGCTGGCTGATGGGCGAGCGCGAGCGCACGATCGAGGGTGTTACGCAGCTCGCGGATGTTGCCCGGCCAGGTGTAACTCATCAGGCGCTGGAGGTTGTCTCCCTCGATGGGATCCTCCGGCGTGTGGCGGCCCTGCAGCAGATGCTCGATGAGCAGGGGGATGTCCTCGGGGCGCTTGCGCAGGGGAGGGATGGTCAGGCGCACGACCGCCAGCCGGTAGAGCAGGTCTTCGCGAAAACGCCCATGGTGCGCTTCGACCTGCAGCTCGCGGTTGGTGGCTGCTACCACCCGCACATCCACGGTCTGCACCACGTCGCTGCCCACAGCGCGAAACTCACCACACTCGAGCACCCGGAGCAGCTTGGGCTGTAGGTCTAAGGGCAGCTCGCCGATCTCGTCGAGGCAGAGGGTTCCGCCGTCAGCGCGCTGAAACGCGCCTGCCCGATCCGCCACCGCCCCGGAGAAGCTCCCACGCTTGTGCCCGAAGAGTTCACTCTCCGCTAGGTCATGGGGGATCGCCCCGCAGTCCAAGACGACATAGGGGCGGTCTGCGCGCTTAGAGTGCGTGTGCAGCGAGCGCGCGACCAGCTCTTTGCCGGTGCCGCTTTCTCCCTCTATCAACACCGAGACATCGTTGTCGGCGATGCGCTGGAGGATGGCGAAGATCTCACGCATGGCGACGGATTCACCCACGAGGTCGCCGAATTCTCGCTGCCTGCTCGGTTGCACTTCCCGCAGGTACCAACGTGGATGGATGGCGATGGATGAATCCCCAAGGGTCAGGACCTCTCCCAAAGAGACCTCTGCCTCGATGATGCGCGTACCTCCAAGGAAGGTGCCGTTGCGGCTCTTGCTGTCGGTGACGTGTATGCGGCCGCGCGCCAGCCGACACACAAAATGGCGGCGAGACACCGCGGGATCGTGCAGCACCAGGTCACCGCTGGGATCCGACCCGACCTCGGTCTGGGGCAGCAGGGGAACCTCGACGCCTTCATCGACGCCTCTGACCACCACCAGCTTCGCTTCCACGGGGCGTTCTGCGCCTAGGGTGTGAGGGTCTTGCGGGGGCAGGGTAAAGGGATCTTTGGCCGGCATGGCTCTGTTGTAACCAATAGGTAACAAGTTCCGCAAGGGGCGAGCATGGCGCTGTTACGTCTAGGTGCATCATCAAAGATAACCATCGGAAAATCACACGCGAAGGCCGTGGCACACCCCTTGCTCTTAAGACCCATCACGCCGCTTGTGAAAGACGGCACAACCCGCGAAAGGGGCAGCGATGAAACCACAACAACTCTTGTTCTCATGTTCTCTCGTGATTTTTCTGGGATGCGGAGGAGGGGGGCAAGTCGCACCTGAAGCTGCCCATGCTGACGGAGGTTATGAAGGTGACTCGAGCAAGGTCACCCTTCCAGCGGATGGCGGTCTCACTCTTATTCCGCGGGAGAAGCTGCTTCTTCTGGAGTCTGTGGCTACCAAACACGCAACCGGTGTTTGGGGCAAAGAGATTGCGGTGGGAGAACCTCTCACGATCGAGGCTGAGGATGGCGAGCATGGACTGATGGCATTTCCCGTCGCTTTGGGCACGACCCAAGCTCCCGACCTTGCCCAATTGCGCGAGCACTTCGTGCAAGAGAGCCGCCCGCTGCTCAACTCGAGGTTGACACTGCAGGACCTCCGCAAGAGCCAAGACTATCAATCCTACCGCACAGCCATCACCCCGCGCTTGCGTCAATACGGGACGATATACGTCTCGATGTCACAGGAGAATTACCCCGTAGTTCGGGTAGCACACGAGCTGCACCCTTATTTCTATCAAGCACACCTGGCCCAACAAGCGGTGGCCAATCAAACGGGCAGCTCAGCCGAGGTGCTTGGCATCGAGCTGGTCGAACCAGCCTATGAGTACCTGGTGATTGAGAGCGCGGGTCAGCGAGTTTTGGTGCATCTGCCCACCTTGTTGTCCAGTGAGGAGATCATGGCGGCAGCTCAGAGCCATGATGATAAGAGGAGCAGGCCATCACCGCGGACTGAGAATGAACCTGAAGAGAACGAGGCAGCAAGGGACGAGATGCAAAAAGAGATTGCGGGGCTCTGGGAGAGGTACAACGG
>JAFCZD010000911.1 GCA_019314525.1 Deltaproteobacteria bacterium | reverse complement strand
ACTACCAACCCAAGCTACCCGTGGCTGCCACGATTCCACGGCCCGGCCGATGGGTAGCCCACAAACAACCCAAGGATTACCTCGGCGCAATCTCGGTGCCCAAGGTTGTTCTTTGTATCCCAGGCATAACCGACCAGAAGTAACTGTCGTCACGTCGCCACCCTTCCTATGTTTGCCACAGGCCTGGGCCTCATGAGATGGTCGTTAAGTGACTATTTGAAGGCCCGACCATGACGTTGAAGGTACAGTTCAGGAGCGGCGCATTTGCTGGCCACTCGCTGGAGATGGCACTCAAGCCCCTGATCAAGTTGGGGCGCCACCCCGATAATGACATCGCCTTTGATCCCCACCAGGAGGTGCGGGTATCGCTGCATCACGCGGAGATCCGCCAAGAGCCCGATGGGTTCTATCTCTACGATATGAACTCCAGCAACGGCACCTTCATGGGCGGAAGCCGAATCTCCCGCGTTCGCCTCGGGCCGCTGCAGATCGTGATCTTCGGTGATCATGGCCCCCAGGTGGAGTTGGCGCTAGAGGGGGTTCAACAATCCGTTCAGGCCCCCGCGTCACCTCCCGGCGAGGTCATCCCCAAGACCCAGTTTTCCATGAGCGCGCCCGTGGTTACGCCGGCCCCCGTACCTGTTCAGCCCGTGCCCGTTCAGCAACCCGTGCCCGTTCAGCAGCCCGTGCCCGTTCAGCAGCCTGTGCCCGTTCAGCAACCCAGGCCGAAACCGAAGACCAAACCCAAAAAAAAGGGCCGCCTCTGGCTCAAGGTCCTCTTGATCGTTATCGGGGTGGTCTTCGCCATCTTCGTCGGCCTCGTGGGCTTTGGTCTCTACCTCAAGAGCCAGAAGGTGACCCTTCCCAGAGAGGTGCCCCTCGTCGATCAGGGCAAGCCCGTCAACCTGCAGCTACCCTCCCTTGGCAAAGAGATGAGCAAAAAGGACGTCGAAGATGAGCTGGATCGATATTTCCCCAAGAAGTAGAGGGCAGAAGCTATCTCTGACCGCCTTCTTCCTGCTTGTCTTTGCAGCCAGCCCCGCCCTCGCCGATCACCCTGAGGAGATGGTGGGGGTCTGGCGCTTGGATCGTGAGGCCGTGCTTGACAGCGCCCCTGCCGTCACCAAAGCGCTCAAAGCCAAGGGTCGCAGGGTCTCGGAGCAGCAGGTGCGCTCCAAACTCAAGCGCCTCAAGTCCAAGCTGGAGCTCCTCGCCAACGGCAAGTTCATCATGCGCGGTCGCGCCCCAGGGCAGCGACGCACGCAAAAGACCATTGGTGTGTGGGACTTTGACGGCGACCTCGTGCTCAAGCCCGTTCGCGGCCACCCCATCCCGCCCATCAAGCTAAGAAACGGGCGCCTGGTGATGAACCACCCGGTAATGCACGGCTTGCGCCTGGTCTACATCCCCCCCTCGGAGGCTCCGGTCTGTGTGGTGGATCTCTCGGCCTACACCAAACAGGCGCGCGGATTGCTGCTGAGCATGCTGATGGATGCCACCACCAAGCTGGTCTACAAGAGCTTCGTGGTGACGTTGGAGCGGACCCGGCTCAAGCTGGCGCGCTACCTCCAACGCAAAGGCTTGCCCAGGCTCTGGTTCCAGAAGAAGCCCAAGACCTTCTACCAAAAATTCGGCAAGCTGCTCCAAGGTCGGAAGAAGGGAGCCAACATCCCTTGCCTCTCCTTTTTGCGAGAGCTGGGGGAGAACGTGACCAAGGTGATCACGGTGCTCCAGATCGCTGAGGCTGCATCGGCGGGCGCCTATAAGGAAGCCGCCATCATCGCCACGCTGGAGTCCATCGCCGCCTACAGCCCCGCGGCGGGAGTGCTCATCGCTCTGGGCAAAGCCGTCAAGGCCGACTGGGAGGCCTTCGCCAAGCGTGTGGACGAGAAGTTCTACCGGAAGTATTACAACGCATACTACCTCGACGAGGGCCATCGCCCGAAGAAGACTCAGATTGAGCGCTCGCAGAAGGCGCGCTTCCGTCGCTTCATGGACAATATGGCGGAGTCCTTCTCCCAGGGCGGCGTGGGCGGCGCAGCCCGCGGGTCCGTAGCTGGCTATCGAGCAGTGCAGCTCTCGGGCACCATCATCAACTTCGCCAGCGCGTCAGGTCACCCCATCACGCGACGCGACCTCGAAGTGGAAGAGAAAGACGGTCGTTACCGCTTCAAGACCGCTGGAGCACGGGTAGCCATCTGGCTGCTCTTCAAGGGCTTCGAGCGCACCTTCAAAAAGGACATCAAAGCCGAAGCCCTGCGGCGAGCGCTCTTGCACCAAAACAAAGTGAGCAAAAAGGCCACCGTTGATGCCCA
>JAFCZD010000910.1 GCA_019314525.1 Deltaproteobacteria bacterium | reverse complement strand
GCAGCTTATGAGAGCAAAAAGACCTTGGTGAACGCGGCGCTCGTGAAGGCGAAGGCCGCTCCCAAAGAGGCCGAGGCGACCTTGCGGGCGGTGCTTACGGCTCCGCCGCGTGATAAGGGTGGTTTCATCAAACGGAAAGGCTCTCTCAATGCCTGCAACGCCGAGGTGGATGCGGTGTTGGCCCTTGCCAAGGTGCTAGCCGCAGCGAAGAACTATGGAGCGTTGGTGGAGTTGGCAGCCCATCTCAAGGGCTGTCGCAAAGCTGGCGACCGCAGTCAGGAAGTGTTGATCTGGCTAGCCGGGCGTTCACGATACTTTGGCAACCTCAAAGCGGGTCAGCGCCCTGAGATCGGTGAGGCGATCAACCGCATGCACAAGGCGGCGTACCTCGTCGGGAGGAGCGACCGCCAGCTGGCCAAGGCCTTCTTCCGAGCCTTGCCAAGCTATGGCCTGCACCGCGTGGGTCTGGGAGACTACAAGCGAGTCAAACGCACGAGCTGGGTGCTCATGCGAGACATTCACCAGCCCAAGCTCAGCCGCAAATCGCTAAAATACGTTTACGACCGGACCTTCCAGGAGTCCTACGATTGTAAGCTCACAAAGCAGATTATTGGCTTCAATGTGGTGACCGGCAAGTGGGATTACAAAACACGTTGTAAGACCCGCTCGGTCAAAATCAAGGCTTCCGTTGCCACTTCTCTGGTCCAGCCCCCACCGGCATGGGCCAAAAAGGCGGGCCGCTTTCAACCCGTCTGGGTCGTAGGGAAGATCACAAAGCTCGGTCCTAATTGGCGCCTGACCAAGTCCACCATGGTGGACTTGCGCTTCCTCAAGTGGCGCCAACCACGCTAGCGTTGTTCCAGGCCTCACGGCCCGAAGGTTGTGGCGGAAGTGTTGGACCAATCGAGGCCCGTGAGATACTCAATACCCACAAACGTTCATTCGGGCGGCAGGTGCGCGCCCGATCTCACTCGAACAGGCAAGATATCCGTGGACGATAGAGACGAAACAGTGGAGGGCTGGGATCTGGTCGGTACCGCCAAGATCCCAGGGACCAGCGGAGCGTTGCAGCTCTATCAGCGCGACAAGGAATTCTCCATCCAGATCGCAGGGCATGGTGCGCTGATGGGCACCTGGGCGCATCAGTCGGAGGATGCGTTGGCCGAACTGGCCTGCAAAGAGATCGCCCATCGCCCCCAGCCCCGAGTCTTGGTCGGTGGCCTCGGCATGGGTTTTACCCTGGCCGCTGCTCTGCGCCACCTCGGTCCGGATGCCGAGGTGGTGGTGGCTGAGCTGGTGCCTGGCGTGGTGGCCTGGAACCGTGGGCCCCTCGGCCCCTTTGCCGGACATCCGCTGCAGGACAAACGGACCACGGTGCGCGAAGGAGATGTTGCCAAGCTCCTGCGAGCGAAGAAGAACGCGTACGATGCGATCTTGCTCGATGTCGACAATGGCCCCGAGGGCGCGACCCGCAAGAAAAATGACTGGCTCTACAGCACCGATGGATTGACCGCGGCTTATTGGGCGCTGCGGCCCAAGGGGATACTCGCCATCTGGTCGGCCACGACCTCCCGCGACTTCATGGAGCGGCTGAAAAAACTCGGCTACCAGGTGAAACAGAGCCGAGTGCCCGAACAGGACAACAAGGGCGACCTGCACGCAATCTGGTTCGCTCAGCGTGACTAGTTTTCAGCAAGAAAAGGGGAGCGCTCAGTCCATAAAGCCACCCACAGGTGAGCCCACAACCCGTACATACTCCTACATGTAGGATATTTTCCGACATATTCTAGGGTGACCACCCCTCTCGGGATAGACTGCCCTATTCATGGTCCACACTTGGCCACCGCCTCCAGCTTGCGGCCAGGGACGGGTGCGTCATCGCTTGCGGTGGCGCCTCGCTTTGGTCGTTTTGTGTCTCGCGTTCGGCATCCCTTGGGTGATGTCCGGCGGAGGGTCGGCCTTCGCCTTCGTCTCGGGGCGCACTCCCACCCTGCTCTCTTCACATACCATCTTTGGCGACGCCAAGGGCGTGGGCGCCTCGTTGATGCTTCCCGATATACAGGAGCCCGAGAGCCGCACAATCCTGCTCTCGAGCGCCCCCTCCACACTCAACGGGCTGCCACCTGACGCCGTCATCGAGCGCGCCTTCCTCTTTTGGAGTGGATCCCTCGCCGAAGACGGCCTCGTGGGCCCCAAAGTCCCCGACGAGCAGGTGACTTTCACGGCCGCCGATGGAGCCGCTGCAGCCGTTAGCGCTGATGTGGGGGGCTGCACCACCGCCATGCACCCCATCCTTGGCACCAGCTTCCCACCCTTC
>JAFCZD010000044.1 GCA_019314525.1 Deltaproteobacteria bacterium | reverse complement strand
CGCGTGAATCTACTCAGTTTACCGAAGTCTTGCTCTTGCTGCGTGCAGTGAGCACGGCGGTCTTGAGCTGGGTGCCGCAGCCTTTGAGGCGTGTCTTCTCTTCGTATTTGGAGGGGCATTTAGCTGTGATGGTGTGAGCGTTGAAGCGGTCAGGGGCGGTGAGCTCCCCCTTGACGACCACCTCAGCACAGTCTTTGAAGGCGTCTGGGACTAGGCCGCGGTATTTGACCTCCACCCAGCGATTCTTTGTGTAGAGGGCGAAGCGGTAGTCCAAAGAGCCCTTCTTCTTTTGGATGGTGCCCGCGATTACGTTGCCTCGCATACGCAGCTTGCGACCCACCCACTTGGTGGAGCCGTCCACTGCCTCATGGACATCCTTGAAATACTCGAGAGCGCTGCCATCTCCGATGGAGCTGACCACGAGGTAGCCGATACCACCTGCCACAACGAGGGCCGAGATGAGCCCCATCAACCAAGTGTTCTTTCGAGGATTAGGCTGCACAGTCATCGCAAATTTCCGTCAGTTTTTTTTAAACCTAGCACACCCACGCCATCATGCACTCGCTGATGGATGGTGTGGGCTTATGCAGAGGCTGGCTTGGCTTTGCCTTTTGTATGGCAGTGATAGCACTGCGGGAAGTCGTGGGGGTGGCCAGTATTCGATACGGCCGTCCACGTGCAGCCACCGCGGCAGATCTCGCCATAATCACAGCCCGCGCAGCTGCCCTTGAGCTGGTCGGTGCTGAACTTGCGATTGTAGGCGAAAGCCTCGGGATTACACCAGATATCCACCAGTGATTGCCGTCGCACGTTGCCTTCGATGAAGTCACTGCAATCGTTCAGGCCCGAAGGCAAGGAGAGGCAGCCTTTGACATCGCCGTTGCTTTCGATACCAATGACGTCAATGCCAGCACGGCATCCGAGCCAAAACGGGATGCGTCTCCCAGCTCGCCGCAGGTGCTCTTCATGCTCGCCGTAGTAGCCGATGTTGTCAGCCGCGACGATTCGTGGTGATACGCCTCGTTGATTGATCTCGGCGATCTTCGGCACCAACTCCAAGACGCCCTCTGGCGGCAAGACCGCCTCCATGTCCTCACGCATATTTCCCATGGGCACACCCAGCTGTACCTGCCAGATGAAGACGCCATGCTCGTGCAGAAGCTGATGGAGCTCTTCCACCTGGGCGATATTGCGGCGCGTGATGTGGGTGACGGCGACGACGGGGACCTCGGCCTTCACACTGATGTCGATGGCCTCGAGGACTTTCTTATAACTGTCGTTGGCCTTTCGCACGCAATCGTGGGTGCGCTCGAGCCCGTCAAGGCTGAAGCCGATGTGGTGAATCCCCGCGGCCTTGGCGTGCTCGCAGAGCTCTCTTGTCCAGGTCAGGCCATTGGAGAGCAACGAGGGCAGGACGCCCTTTTCTCGCAAGCGCCCAACCAACTGAGGCCAGTCTTCCCTCAGCGTGGGCTCGCCCCCTGCGAGGGTCATGTGCCTGCAACCCAAGGTGGCGAGGTTGTCGATGACGCCAAAGGCCTCTTCGGTGGTCAGTTCATCTGGCCGTGCTTCGCCAGCTCGCGAGCCACAGTGACCACAACGCAGGTTGCAGGCCAGCGTGATCTCCCATACGCCCTGTCGCGGGACAAAGCCCACTTTCTCCAATAGCTGCAGCATGAGGGGTTATTGGCCGCCGTCGTCGGCGGGGATCCCGTAGAGCAGTCCCATCTCTGGGAGGGCGGCCTCAGGCACACCAGCGTCCATGGGGATGCCATAGGCTGCGTCCGGGCCAGCGATCGTATCCACACCGCTGTCTTGGACCAGGACGGAATCTGGGACACCATAGGCGGCAGTGGCGTCTGGCACCTTGTCGTCATCGTCCCCACAACCCACAGTCGCGAGACCGATGGCGATACCAAAGCCCAGCGTGCGCGCTACCTTCATCACCTCGGCAAAACGCGATTGACCGCGATGATTCTCGTCAATTTCGTCGCAAAGCTTGTCGATCATCGCGCGAGCAGTTTTGGGGTCCATGAGCCCACCTTTTCATCGAGCGTGAGGTTCAGTTGGCTGTTCATTACAATACCAGCAGAACAGGGAGATGAGAAGGGAAGGGGCTGCCTAGAGTTGCCTAGAGCTTCGGTAGGGTCATGCGGAAGCTGGCCCCCTGAGCGGCGTCGGAGTCCAGCTCGAGGCGACCTCCAAGAAGTCCAATGGTTTGACGGGCTTCAAAGAGACCGAGCCCGACATGTTGCCAGTCCTGCTTGGAGGTGATGAAGGGGTCGAAGAGGCGCTCTCCTACTTCTGCAGGTATGCCACGCCCTTGATCGGTGACGGAGAGATAGGCCCACTGCTCATCTGCGAAGCCATCCAACTCGACCTGTCCACCTGGGGGGCTGGCCTCAAGGGAGTTCTCCAGCAAACGCGTGAGCGCCACCTGCAGTCGGAAGGCGTCACTGAGGACGATGATGTCGCTGGGGACGTTGGTAACGATGCGCACATCACGCTCACGTGCGTGGGTGTTGACGTCCTCGACCGCTGCTTTGCAGACGACCAAGAGATCGGCTGGATCGAGCTGCGGGCGCGCCACGTGGGCCTCGTCGAGCAGGGATTCGATGTGGGCGACGAGGGGCACCAGGCGCTGAGCTAGCACCTGCAATTCGATCTCTTCGCGCCCAGCCAGATCCGCCAAATTTGCGAGGTTCTGATGGACCATCGGCAGCCGTATCCCAACGAGGCCGCCGAGGGTGGCGAGCTTGCGCAGCTTCACCGTGACCTCTCGAGCCTCGTCCACTGCAGCACTTGCTGGCTGGGCGTTGCTCGAAGGGGTCCGTGGCACCTGCGATAGGGGCTCACTATTCTGTTCCTCTGGCTCATAAATGGGGGCAGGGAGAGGGACAGGCTCGTCACTTTCCTCGAGACGCAGGACGAGGCTCAGCCCAAAGACCACGATATCGCCGGTGTTCAGCACCTTCTGCGTGATCCGCTTGGAGTTGACGAAGGTGCCATGTTTGCTGCCATGGTCTTTGAGGATTACTTGTCCATTGACCAATGAAATCGTGGCGTGTTCCCGCGAAACCGTGGGCTCAAGCAGCGGGATTGCGGCCTCCTCGGCACGCCCAACGATACGAGGCAGCTCGTCTATGGGGTACCGAGGCGCATCCAAGCCACCGAGGACAGGAGTGAGATAGTAGTAGGGCTTCACCTTCACAGAGGTTACTACGGCTCCACGCCGATCACCACCAGACGACCACCGCGATAGTGGTTAGGCTGATGATAGTCAGGGCCAAGGCCAACACCCATGACACGCTCCGTTTGTTGCTCTTTGGAGGGACCAGCAATATCTTTGATTCTTCGTCTTCGTAGATTTCTCGTGGCAACTCCGCCGAGTTCTGTCGCAACAACTCGAGCAGCATGGGGGCGCCGCTCTCAGAGGCCGGCATCTCATCGACCCCTGAATCCGTTGGGCGAGCCAAGTCTTCACGCGCTGTTACCTGGTTGGAGAACTCACCCTCGCAGGAGTCATCAGCGAAGGACTGCACGTTTTCGCTATCCTTCGAAAAGGGCCCGTCTTGCAAATAGAGTGGTGCAGGCTCGTCAGCGGGCACTTTGTTTGGAGGGGGGGCCCGAATCGTGTCCTGCTCGGGCTCGAAGTCGACGTGGCTGTCGTCCCCGCGGGCGGGCTTCCGTCGCTCTGCGACGGTCACAGCGGTCCCAGAGATGGAGCTGGTCAAGGCGTGGGATACCTGCCAAAGGTCAGCGAAGCGGTCACGCGGATTTTTTCGCAGACAGCGCATCACCACCTCTTCCAGCCGTGGTGGTACGTCTACTGGGCGTCGCGTGCGCTGCGAGATGAGGGGCGGTTCCTCCTGGGCGTGCATGGCGAGCACATCCGCAACGTTCTTCGAGGAGAACGGCACCTTGCCGCAGAGCAGCTCATAGAGCACGACGCCAAGGGCGTAGCCATCGACGCGGCCATCGAGGGGGACACCAAGGATCTGCTCCGGGGCCATGTACTCAGGGGTGCCGATAGCCACACCAGGTCGCGTCAAGTCATGCCCCGGCCGATCGCCGAAGGCCTTGGCTGCCCCAAAGTCGAGGACCTTGACGAAGTCGCGTGGGCGCTTGCAGAGGAAGATATTGTCTGGCTTGAGGTCTCGGTGGAGGATTCCTTTTTCGTGAGCAGCGGCGAGTGCCTCGGCAGTTTGTACGCCGATATTGACGACGGCCTCAGGCGTCAGTCGCCGCTTGCGGCCAAGGCGGATGCGGACATCTTCACCTTCGAGGTACTCCATGACCATATAGACCTTGGATGGACCGTCAGGTAAGCGCTCCTGAACAAAGTCGTGGATCTCGAGGATATGGGGGTGGCGGATGGTGTTGATTGAGCGGGCCTCATTGAAGAAACGTTGTACGAGGTCGGCGCGGGATGCGTGCTCGGGCAGCAGGAACTTGATCGCGACTTTCCGCCCGAGGGTCAGGTGTGCCGCACGGAAGATTCGACCCATCCCACCTTCAGCGATGAGGGATTCGAGACGGTAGCTGCCAACGATGTCTCCTGCTAGAGGCCCATCCCAATCGACGACGGGAGCTCCCTCGGTGGCGTCATTGCGGCGGACGGACGCCAGCCGTTGGCCATCGTGTTCACAGACAGTGGCAGAGTTCGAGTAGACTCGATTACAGAGCGGACAGGCTTTCACCACTTCCCTACTTCCAAGTGAGGTTACGTCAGATGACTCCGTTGGGGAAGATTACTCCCCTTTGCTTCTCTCGGCGAGATCGTGACGTCTTGTGCTCTTTCATGCTAATCTGAAGATATGATGAGTGTGGCGCCGATATGGGCGTAAGAACAGCACTCGGCAAACGGGGCTGCAACGCGTGTGGATCCACCCTCCAAGCGGAGGGTGCGACGGTCTGTGCTCGTTGTGGCGCTGCCTTACCGCCTACCACACCCACGGCAATCTCCAAGCCTCCACCCGAGCTAAGGCGCAAATGGCTCGAGGCCACCACTGAACCTCCCTTGCTCGACCCTCGATCCGCGCCCGCCCAGACGCTCATAGGCATGGTGCCTCCGATCGATGATGATGATGGCAATGAGAAAGAGTCCCTTTGGGAGGCATCTCATGCTGATTTTTCTGAGGAGGCTCCCCCCGCGTGGGGGGACGCCCCCGTGGTGTTGGGTTCCCAGGAGTGTGAGCTGGACGATCTTGTGCAACCACAGGCTGGTGGGCTGCCCACCATGCCTCTCGAGCGTCTGCCGAGCTACTCCGAGCCCCCTGGGACTGCCACAGAAGAGCTGAAGCCTGAATTCGCTGATACGTTGCGGCATTCTGCCTCGTCGCAGAATCGGTCCACGGCAAAGACGCTCCCCCCTTCTTCTTTGGCACCTGCTCCACCTGCTCCGCTGGCAGAGGTGTCTTCTCTCACCGAGGCCGTCGACCCAGCGCCTTCTCCCGTTGGAGAGGAGGCACCTGGCCGGGGATTTGGTGTCCTCGATGAGGTTTCGAGCCCAGAAGGCGTTGCAACAGCGCCAAAGCCGGTATCGAGGCCAACCCCGCCGCATTACGAAGCCAACGCGGACACGTCTTCACGCCATCAGGTCTTTGCCGACCCCACAGCCAACGTGATGCCACGCTCTGCTGTTCCGAGGGGGCACGGCCAAGGCGTGAACCTTGGGTTGCTGGCCCTCTGGGTGGTTGCCATCGCTGCGACCGTGGCCGCAATAGTGGTGCTGGTGTTCCGCTGAGCTGCTGCCAACGATCACTGAAGCCTACCTGTTAACTCTCGTTGCCCTCATCCATACGGCGTGCTGCTTCCATCAGCAGGTTCGTGGTGGGCGTTTGTACGTTGTTGTCCATGTCCACGTCGAGGGCGCTGAATTCGAAGGTGCCTTGGGGCCACCCCACCATGGAGTAGATCGCTTCTGCTCCATGGCGGGCAGGTTTCCCTTCGCTCGCTTCGATGAACGCTGCGAGGATCTCCCCGTGGCGAAAGAAGATCCTCCCCGCGTCATCCGCACTCTTGGCCACCAGGATGCCGGATTTCTTCTCGATGTCGAAGAGGGTCATGAGTGCGCTGATGCCAAGCTCGCCGAGGTCCCCAGTGAGGGCTGAGGTGGTGCTCGTGTGGGCCCTTAGCGCTGCTGCTTGCTCTTGGACGCGGGTCATCGCGGCGAAGGTGCGTTCAACGCGTAAGTTGAGCTCATCGAAGTTGAAGGGCTTGGTCATGTAGTCGTCGGCGCCGAGCCGGAAGCCCTTGATGCGATCCTTCTGGCTGTCGAGGGCTGAGAGAAAGATCACAGGCGTGAACGCAAACTCAGGATGGCTGCGCAGTGTGCGCACGAAGGTCCACCCATCCATCGTATCCATCATGATGTCGGAGATGATCAACTCTGGCCGAAACTTGGTGGCGATGGCGAGGCCCTCCTCGCCGTTTCGTGCGGTCTCCAGCGTATGGTCGCCCTGCCGCAACATAGTCCCCACCATCTGGCGGAGCCAGGGGTCATCGTCGACAAGGAGGATGCGTCTTCCCATGGATGGCGTGACGGTCAATCTGTTTCTGCCATCGCGGCTACATCAGCGGCTTCAATGCCGTATTTCTTCATTAGTTTGCGGAAATATTTGCGGTCGATCTCTGCTTCTTTCGCAGCGTGGGAGATGTTGCCACCATTCTTCTTGAGCAACGTGAGGATGTAATCGCGCTCGAAGCTCGAGATCCAGCGCTCCTTGGCGTCCTTGAAGGCGACGTTTGGGGAGACGGCGGCGCTGACCCCCGGATTGTGACCACCCAAATGGATGGTCTCGGGAAGATCTTCCGGGCGGATCACATCGCTTTCGGCAAAGGAGACCGCGCGTTCGATGACATTCACCAACTCTCGTACGTTGCCTGGCCAGTGGTAGGGCGTGAGCAGGTCGAGCGCCGCGGGGGCGATGTCGTGAATATGCTGAGAGCCGTCGGGGCGTTGGTTGGTGGGATGGTTCTTCAGCAAATGCTCCACCAGCAGCGGGATATCTTCAGGTCGCTCGCGGAGTGGTGGCAGGGTGATACGGACCACGGAGAGGCGATAGAAGAGGTCTTGTCTGAAGCGGCCAGCTTGCACCTCTTCCTCGAGGTTACGGTTGGTGGCAGCGATAAGGCGCACATCGACCTTGATGGAGCGGCTAGACCCCACACGACGGATCTCTCGCAATTCGAGGGCGCGCAGCAGTTTGGGCTGTAGGTCGATGGAGAGTTCGCCCAACTCGTCAAGGAGCAGGCTGCCGCCATGGGCCATCTCGAAGAGGCCTTGCCTTGTCATGATGGCGCCAGTGAAGGACCCCTTTTCATGGCCGAAGAGTTCGCTCTCGATCAGGTTCTCGGGGACCGCTCCACAATCAAAGACCATCATCGGACCAGAGTTGCGATCGCTGAGCTGATGGATGGCTTGCGCGACGACCTCCTTGCCTGTGCCCGTCTCGCCCTCGATGACCACTGTCGTCCCCGTGGGCGCGATCTTCTCGATGATATTGTAGAGCTCGCGCATCTTGCGGCTCCGACCTACCAGGGGGCCGAGGCTGTTCTTGCGGCTGGGGACGATAGGGATCTTCTCATCAGCGAAGTGGAACTTTAGTTCAACGCTGCCGAGGTGCACTGTGCAGCCCGGCTTGAGGTAGGCCTCACGGATTCTCACGCGGTTGACGAAGGTTCCGTTGGTAGACCCAAGGTCCACGAGGAGGTAGCCATTGGGCTCTTGAACCACCCTGCAGTGGTGGCGGGAGACTGTCTCGTGGTTGAGCCTGAGGTCGTTGTCGTCCATCGCGCCGAGGGTGATGACGCTCTGGTCGAAGACCTTCTCACGGGTACGTTTGCCCCTCTCGTAGAGGAATTTACAGCGTCGGAGGTGGATCTCCGGGGGCATGCCCTCGGCGTAAGTCAACTTAGTGGGCGCCGCATACTCGGGAAATTTTTCCGCCTTATCGGGCATTCAAAGAAGCCTTTGCGCTTGGGACAGGTGGGGTCTGTTGACCATGGTAAGATCGTCGAGCTTGCGTCGCAACCCTTTCTAGGGTGCCACCTTCGCCGGCTCCAACGCTTCGCGCCGTTTACGGGCGCTGGAGAGGGCTTCTTCGAGGCGGGCCATCTGGCGTTCAAGCTCTTGTGGAGGCGTCGCGGTCGTTGTGGGGTCGGCCTTGGCTCGCGCTAGGGTGCGTCGCAGCATCTGTCGCCGGCGATCAAGCAGGGCTACTCGTACGCGGGCTGTGGCGAGTTGGTGCATCTTTGTCAACTTCGCCCGAACCACAGGGTCCTTCTCCTGGGTGATGGCGCTCGGGGTGACGGGAGGGGCTGAGGCGACGACTCGCCTGGCTGCTGGGGGGCCGCGTCGTCGGGGTGAAGCGTCGGAGCCTGCGAGCCCTGCGTCGCCCCCAGGAAAGGTGAACTCCCTCCTCGATGGGGAAGGGGGGATGATCTGTCTGTCGCTGAGAGCAGAGTTGCGACCCTCTTTGGCGCGTGGACCGTTCTTTTTGGGGCCGAGGTGCTCAAAGAGTAGCCAGGCGCCCAGGGCGCTCGAGAGGCCAAGGGCGATGATCAGAATCCAAGGCCAAGCCGGCCTTGGGGGCGTCGGTGGGGGGGCAGGTGACACCCCCCTATGCTGCGTGGGGAGGGCCAGGAGGTCAACCGCAACATGTCAGGTTTGACCACTGCTGTCTGCTATAGGAGACTCAACGCCAGATGGCGTCGTCAGAACAACAGACCTTCGGCAAATATAAGCTCGAGCGCCGGATCGCCTTTGGGGGCATGGCCGAGGTCTTCCTGGGCAGGGTTCACGGCGAGGCTGGTTTTTCCAAGAGTGTGGTCCTCAAGCGGCTGCATCCACGACTCAATGAGGATAGCGAGTTCGTGCAGATGCTCATCGATGAGGCGCGCATCACCTCCCAGCTCTCCCACTCGAATATTTGCCAAGTGCTCGATTTAGGAGCGGTGGACGACAGCTACTACATCGCCATGGAGTTCATCGCTGGCGAAGATCTTCGGACCTTGCTCGACCTCTTTGCGCGGCGTGGGGAGTTCATGCCTGTGGAGGCGGCGATCTACATCGTATCCGAGACCCTGGCTGGGCTCGATTACGCTCACAGCAAAGAAGACGCTGATGGAGAGAGCTTGGGCGTGATTCATCGGGATGTCAGCCCGCAGAACGTGCTCATCAGCTATGAGGGTGAAGTGAAGGTGATCGACTTTGGCATCGCCAAAGCCCGTAGCCGGATGGTTCACACTCAGGCAGGAGTGATCAAGGGCAAGTTTCGCTATATGTCGCCTGAGCAGGCATCCGGACATCCGCTGGATCATCGTACGGATGTTTTCGCGGCTGGGGTAGTGCTCTACGAGCTTCTGAGGGGACGTCCACACTCACAGAATGTGCCTGACACCGAAGTGCTGCGACGTATGCGCGAAGCAGACTTCGAGCCCATCCAGCGCGGCTCCGAAGAGGTGTCCGATGAATTGCTGAAGATTGTCGCCCGGGCGCTGCACCGCAAGACGAAGAAGCGCTGGAGGACGGCAGAAGAGTTTCGTCAAGCGTTGTTGGGCTATCTGCAGGGGCAAGGGAAGATCTTTGGTCGCACCCAGCTCTCGGGGCTGATGAAGGATGTTTTTTCGCTGGAGCGGCGGCGGGAGCGCAGTGGTCAGACAAGTCAGGCCAAGCGAGGCGTGGCGGTGACGCCGGATCCGTTCGCGCCAGAGACGCCAAGCGGCACGGCGATCCAGGCGGAGAGCGCGGTGGTCACGGGCAGAAAGGATGTCTCTAAGGCCGCTTACGCTGAGACCTCGGCGCGGCTTCTCGACAAGGTTTCGGCAACCAGCGACTCGGCCCTCAGCAGCGTGTCCACCAACCCCATCTCCAGCCAAGAACCTGTGTTCACCTCGGCTAGGGGATCGTCCTCAGGGGAGGTGGAGCGGGTCATCAGCGGGGAGATCGACAATAGCGCCCACAGCTCCCCCTTGTCGGCGATCGCCACCAACGAGCAGACGAACTGTTTTTCTAGTGGCAGGGACGCTGCGAGCGCCCGCCAGCAGAGTGTGGCGCGAGGGCCCGCTGCTCCTCCGTCCAGTGAGCAATCCCTTCGCGCCACCGTCGCGCGCCCTCCTGCGGTGGCAGCCACTCCAGAGGTCTACGAGCACTACCCAGAGGACCCACGGCAGGTCGAGGACTCTCTGGTGGTGACACGTTACGCGGTGGACGAGCCCCCACCGGCGGATGCAGGCATTCCGCTGCTCCAGGCGCCCACAGAGGTTGCGCCTCCCCAGCACGTTGCTGGCGTGCAGAGCCCACGCTATGAAGAACAAGATGCTCCTCCAGCGACTGCTCCAACTCGCCACCAACGTGGGGCGTTCAGTCGGGAGAGAGCCAAGCCTGTGGAGGCTGGCCGGAAACTACCGCGAAGCCGGCGGCGTGTGGACCCACAGCAGATCCGAGAGGATCGCCCGCAAACACCCGCCCAGGGGACGGGCATCAGCCACACAGAGCAGGTCACCCGCAGCCAGGGGCGTGGGCTGACCAACGCGCTGCTGCTCTTGATACTCATCGGTGGCATCGGCGCAGGAGCCTTCTACGCGGGACGCTCTTACCTCGGGAAGCCTGGAGCGGGGCACGCACAGGCGAAGGACCTTGCGTTCGCAGTCACCCCCGATCTTTCGAGCCAACCCGACGCATCGCCCAAGCGCGAGAGGCGCCCCAGCTTGGTCCGGCTTCGCGTCACGAGCTCGCCCCGTGGGGCGGCGATCCGCCTCTGCGGTCGCGATACGGGGAAGGTGACGCCTGCGACGATTCGGCAGCGACCCAAGAAGCGCTGCAAGCTGGTGCTGACCTTGGCGGGGTATGAGAGTTACAGCACGTCGGTGTTGCTGCGCAAAAAGCGCATCAAGATCAACGCCACCCTGCGTCCCCAACGACAAGGGCTGGCGCAGGGGGTTGGGGAGCTGACCGTCACCAGCATTCAGGTGGGCATCGTCACGATCAATGGGCAGAAGGTTGGCAGGACGCCTGGCCTGCGTCTCAGCCTTCGGCCTGGGCGTTATAGGGTCAAAGTCAGCTTCCCCTCCTTGGGCACCACGTCACGCTCGAAGCTGATCACGATCTACGAGGGGCGCTCCTCCAAGCTCCATTTCGACCCTGAGTAATCATGAGCGATGAAGAGCTCGATCTGATCGAGATTCAATTAGACGTCGCTGAGCGATTCCATGGCTGGCGCATCGATCGCTTCGTGCAGGCGCGGATTCCACGCCTCTCGCGGACGCGGATTCAGCAGATGCTGCGCGCTCAAGAACAGCTGGGAGGTGAGGTTCTGCGTCCAGCAATGCGTGTGCGGGCAGGCCAACGACTGATCTTGTTGCGACCTGCGCCTGACGAACCTGATGTCCCCCGCCATTTTGAGGTGCTCTACGAGGACGAATTCCTGATCGCCATCGATAAGCCTGCGGGGCTGCCCGTGCACGCCACCGCGCGCTATCACCGCAACACCTTGACGGCGGTGTTGAGAGAGCGCTACGCAGCCGAGGAGCAGGTACCACGCCTGGTGCATCGCATCGATCGTGAGACCTCTGGCGTGTTGCTCTTGGCGCGCCGGCGCGACGTGGAGTCAGCGCTGAAGCAGGCGCTAGCGGCCCGTAGCGTGCACAAGGCGTATCTGGCGATCACCTGGGGCGACCCAGGCCCCAGTGGCATGATCGACGCACCCATCGGTCCCGACCCTGAGTCGGGCATTCGCGTCAAGATGCGCGCACGCGCTGATGGCCTCCCATCGAGGACACGGTATCGTCGCCTCGCCGTGAAGGGAGGCTATGCGTTGGTGGAGGCTTACCCGGAAACGGGGCGACAGCATCAGATCCGGGTACATCTCGCGAGCCTCGGCACTCCCATTGTTGGCGATAAGCTCTATGGCCCGGATCCCAGCTGCATGCTCGAGCATCTAGAGACTGGCTGGACCGAGGCCCTGGCGGCACGGCTCGAGCTTCCTCGCCACGCGTTGCACGCGGCGCGGATTTGCTTCGAGCACCCTGTCCATAGGAAGTCCATGACTGTGGAGAGCCCCTTCCCTGGCGACTTGGACTCCTTCTGGTGCGGAAGACGGTAGAGACAATTTCGACCAGCCGCCTTAGTCTTCTTCTGTTGGCGCTTCTGTGTGGTCTTCCCTGCGGTCTTCTTCTGTGTGGTCTTCTTCTGTACGGGCTTCTTTGACGCGCAGGTAATCCTTGAGGGCGGACTCGTGTCCGACGTCGCCCGCGGCGTTTTCGGAGAGGTACCATTTGTGCTCGAGGAGCTCGCAATAGAGTTCTACGAGCCCAACATCCTCGCTGCTGAGCTTTTCGAGCTGCGCGCTGATGGGCGTGAAGAGTTGAGTGAGCCAATGAAACGCGGTGGCAGAGAGGGGCACGCTGCGGTTGCGCTTCTGTGAGAGCGTGGCTCTCATCTCCTGGATCTCGTTGATCATCTGCCGCGCTTGTCCCTCTTCGGCGTCGATGCCGGTGAGGGTGGCGAGCTGGTTGCGGTGAAAGTTTCGATCGGTGACGAGTACTCGGTAACTCAGCATCGAACCACCCTCGGTGGTCGCCAGCTCTACCTCATCGACGGAGAAACCGAGGGCGTTGAGGCTGCGTACTCGCTCCTGAATGCGATAACCCTCTTCGCGTGAGATGATCTCCTCACGGCAGACCTCATCCCAGAGGCGGTCGTAACGCTCGCGGAGATAGCGTCCAACGTCAGGGACGGGGAAGTTGGCGTCTAGGGTGCCTTGGGCCTGGAGGTCGAGCAGCGCGCCGTAGACATTTTCTTCGGTGATCTCCAGATCGTGCTCACGCATGCCCTCGGCGATGCTGGGCTGCACCTCGGATGTTTCGGCGTCTACGAAATAGGCCTGTAGGGCGCCTGCGTCGCGGCGAAAGAGGGTGTTGTTGAGCGAGCAATCACCCCAAAAGACCCCGCTGAGGTGGAGCTGCACGAGGAGGATCGCCATGGCGTCCAAGAGGTGGTCACGATAGCGCTCCAGCCTGCCGCTCTGGAAGATCAGTTGATAGGGTAGGGAGCGGTCGAGGTAGCGCGTGACGAGCACGCCGCAGGGGCCATCATGGGTTTCGGTGCGGATGTAGCCTATGGGGTGGACCACTGGCAGCCCAAGCTCTTCCATCTCCCGCAGCACGGAGTATTCCTTCTGCGCCAGGTCGGGGGGGAGCTCTTTGAGCGCGTAGAGCCGGCCCTCGTAGTTGACGAAGCGCACGGCGTGGCGCGAGTCTCCCACAGGCAAGCTCTCAATACGTGGGAAGGTGTCGTCCCAGTTAGCGAGGGAGTGTTGCCATGGGAGATCGAGAAAGTCGGGGTGTCCCGGTCGAAGGTGGGACGTCAGCAGGCCTGCAGCGCTCATCGACCAGCGCCGCCCAACTCCACAGTGTCTAGCGGGGGGGGACCCATCTGCAGCATGTCGATCTGCAGCGGTAGACGTGCCAAGGGTAGCCCCGACCCCGCATACCAGAAGATGGAGGGCAGCGCTCGCAGCACCCGGTGGACGAAGGTTGGCAGGGTGGGTGGTGCTGCGGTGTGTGCTCCCATGGCGCGTAACGCTCGGCGCAGCAGACCGCGTGGGGCCCTGGGCAGCATCACATGCTGCACCGGGCGGTCACCCAGCTTGGCCAACGTTCGGGCAGCCCGCAGCGCGTCGGCCAGCCCGCCCATGGCGTCCACCAGCTTGACCCTTTTGGCCTCGCTGCCGAGGAAGATGCGTCCCCTGGCCAATTTGTCGAGGTCCTTGGCTGAGATTTTTCGACCGGCGCCTACAGCGCCTGTGAAGGCGTTGTAGTAGTAGCGCAGACGATCGAGGATGAAGCGCCGCTCGTTGTCCGTGTAGGCGCGCGTCATGCTTTCCATGGTGGCGCGTTTGCCTTTTTGCAGCGTGTGAAAGGTGACACCCAACTTGTTCAGCAGGCCGCTGATGTCGAATTTTCCGCTGAAGATGCCGATAGAGCCGGTGATGGTGGATGGCGAGGCGTAGATTCGCTGGGCGGCGCACGCTGCATAATATCCACCAGAGGCCGCTACGTCCCCCATGGAGACCACCACGGGTTTGATCTTTTGCAACGCGCGGACCGCGCGCCAGATACGGTCGCTGGCGACGGCGGAACCCCCAGGGCTGTCGATGCGGAGCACCACCGCGCGGACGCGGCTGCGTGCTTGGGCCCAGCGCAACGCCTTGACGATGGTCTCGTCCCCGCTGACCTTGCGCCCCACCAGAGGGAGCCGGCTGCTCTTGCCGCGCACGATGTCACCCTCGAGGGCGATGATGGCGATCTGTGGGTGGGCTTGCCAGCGAGGGGGGGACCGAGGGGACGCAGGTGCGGGCGCCAAAGGGGCACCGAGGAGCTTGCTCGCCTTCTTACGGAGCGTTTGATGGTCCACCAGCGCGTCCACCAACTTCGCGCTCAACGCCCGCGGTGGTGTGAAGGGCCCTTGGTCCATGGCCGCCCGAACCGCCTTGCGTGCGAGCCCGCGCGTCTTGGCGATGTCCGCTACCATCCTGGTGAAGAGCCCGTCGAGGAGCCGTTGCTGCATAGCCTTCGCTGGGGCGGAGGGGTCACTCCGAGTGAACATCTCCGGGGCTGTTTTGTGCTCAGCGATCCGCACGAACTGCGGTTTGATGCCGACCTTGTCGAAGAGCCCGCGCAGGTAGGGGGCTTGGCTCGCGAGCCCTTGAACTCGCAGGCCGCCAGCGGGATCTATCAGCACCTTGTCGGCGGCGGAGGCGAGGTAGTATTGCTGTGTGCCTGCGAGGCGCAGGAAGGTTACGACGCGTTTGTTGGCCTTGCGCAGGCGGAGGATCGCGTTGCGAATTTCTTGAGTCTTGGCCCAGCCTTGAGCTGGCCCCTCGACCAGCAGCAGGAGCCCTGTGACGTGCTCCTCCCGCTCGATGGCGCTGAGCTGCTGCAGGAGGCTGAACAATCGCCGTGTGTCGAGACGCTTGTTCAGCTTGATCACCAGCGCACGGCGTGATGGCCGGACCAGCGGCTCTTGGCGCTCACCACTGAGGGTCAATGAGAGACTGCCTCCCTGGAACGCGCTGCGTGTGCTGCTCTCTGCCAGGGGGCCCACGCCCTCGGCGAGGGGGCGCGCGACGAGGGTGGAGAGGGTGAAGCCCATGCGTTCGAAGCTCAGGGAGAGGCCAGTGCTGACGCGAACGTCATAGCGCCTGTCACCATCACGGTAGAAATCTCGCCGTAGGGCCTCGGCGTGGCCAAAGATCTTCAGGCCCCAAGTCGGCTCGAAGGCGAGGCGCAGCTGGGGATCGATATCACCGCGCCGCTCCCAGAGTTGAAATCCCATGCCAAGCTCGAGACGTTGGGTGGAGAAGGGGCGCAGCGCCAACTCGAGGGCATAGCGTCGCTGAAGCGGTAGGTCATGGTAGCTTGGCGTGTTGAGATCGTGGACAACGACGCCAAGGCTGAACCACTCATAGGGGCGGACCACGAGGCCCAAATCGATGCTGCGCAAATTGTCGACGCCTGGGTCGTCGTCGGATGAATAGAAATGGTAGCTCAGCCCCAAAGAGGCGTAGGGGCCGGCGCGGAGGGCCATGCCCAGGCTGAACTTCAGGTATTCATCGTAGCCGATGGCGTTGGAGGGGCGGAGCCATTGGGCACCAAAGCCAAGAGAGATGTTGCGCAAAAAAGGTAGTTGTCCAGCCAGAAAGAGCGCGGTGCCTGTGCCGATGGCGCGGCTCTCCTCTCGCAACTCGGTGTGATGGAGTCGTATGCTGCCACCACGCAACATACCGAGCCCAGCAGGGTTCACCTCGATGTCCGCTGCGTCGCCGCCACCAGCAGGAGCGGGGGCATGGAGGTGCACGCCTACAGTGGGACTTTCGCCCCCCAGGGGTAAGCGGGGGAGATCTTGGGCGTAGAGCGTGGATGCGGGGCAAAGACAGAAGGTTGCGATGATGATGCTGAAGATTGGGCGTGATGCTCTATCAAAGGACATGTTCACCTCAGCTCAGTCCAGATTCTTCGCGGCTCACCGCGAACGAGAAGAAACCGTGATCTAGCATAGATAATCGCTCGCTGCGGTCAACGTTCGTCGGCGGGCGGCAGAATGGGATCCTTCTCCGAGGAGATCCCACCTTCCTTCCATACGCAACATTAATCTCCATCGCCAGCCCTGTCGGCAAAGATCCAGGTGTGCTTTTGCCAAAGCCACGACCTCAGGGTGTCACGTCGCCCCTACGGTCTGGTATACTTCTGGCGTTTCGTCTTTTGGGAGATCCACATGTCGCGAAGCGTCTTTGCCTGCTTGCTGATCATCTCGTGGTGTTGCACAGCGAATGCCGCGCCTACCGTGGACGGTGTCGTCGATGGGGAGTACGGTGCCGCCTTGGCGAGCGATGGCGCAGGCGACTACGCCACGAGCGTCGCTCGCAAGCCACAATGGGATCTCGTGGATTTGCACATCACCCACGATGAAACCTTCCTTTACGTCGCGTTCTCGCTGCTGGGCAGCGTGGATGAGAACGCCACCGAGGAGAAATCTTTCCTCTTCTATGTCGACACGACCAACGATCAGGCAGGAGCCACCAGCGATGCGTGGACACGTCAGATCGTCGCCAAGGATCCCCATAAACCCGAATACTCCATCAATACCTGGATCAAGGGCACCGGCGCCTATGGGGCGTCCAACGCGAGGATCCGAACGTGGACGGGGAGCGCGTGGAGCCCCACCGAGGTGGTGGTCACAGCAGCCGCGGCACACGCCAACGCCAACGGGACCGTTATCGAGTGGAAAGTTGCGCGCAGTGACATTGGCGATCCATCCGAGATCTGGGTTGAGGTGTTGAGCACGGGGACCGTGCCCACAGATAACGCTCAGGATACCATCAACGCCCCTAAGGATGATTGGAACGCCCCCACGGGCGCGACACAGTGGACGGCCCTGGCCACGGTGAGCAGCTCCACCCATTATCGCTTGGTCGCGCCTGCTGATTTCCAGGTGGATGTGTTGGTGGACAGCAGCGTGGACGGGGCGGAGGGGGATAGCAGCGTCGATACCACCGTGGACGCCGGCCCGGACACGACCCATGATGTGGGCTCAGGAGATCTGCCAGACGAGGACCTGGGTGACCAGCGTGTGACAGATGTCACCCACGATGGCGTCAGGCCGGACGTTAGAGTGGACGGCGCCATAGTGGACGGGGGGGGCGGCCGTGACGCCATGCCCTACGTTGACGCCGGGGCACCCGATGGCGGTGGAGATGGTTGCGGCTGCGCTGCTCGTGGCGAGCACACCGCCCAGCTCTCGTTGCCTTTGTTGCTCGCCCTGGGTTTCATCGGCCGCAGGCGCCGCCGTCCCTAGAAGCGGAAATCGAGGTAGGCGCCGAAGCTGAGCATGGCCGTAAGATCCACAGGGAAGGGATCGGAGCGGGCAACGGGCAGATGACCTGTGATGTCGAGCCCGAGGGCCAAGGCGCTGTGGGCGAGGGGGTAGGCGAATTCGAGGCCCGCGCGAGCGGTGACCGCCATGGCATAGGCTGTCTCACCTTGGTCTGGAGACGCGATGATCGCGCCCAGGCCCAGTCCGGCGATGGGATGAATGGGAGAGCGTGGCAAGAAGCGATGCTCGAAGGTCAATCGGGGTGCGACGATGGAGAGGGTGTCAACACCCTCTTCGAGCGAGAGCGCGGCGCCTTTGGGCGCGAGGTCGATGCGCGCGGCGATTTCCGAGGTGCCCACCGCCAGCCCAATATGCAACCGGTAGTTCGGCACCAAGGTTGATGAATCGTTGGCGTGCAGCAAGAGCCCGCCGAATCCAGCGCCGACGATCACGATGCCAGAGGTCTTGTAGGGATCCCGTGTCACGAGATGCACAGAGGGCAGCACCACGGGGTAAGGCTGGACGACCATGGCCGCGGGTACGACCACAGGTGTGGGCACCACCACCACCGGCGCAGGTGGCGCGACCTCCGGAAAATAGAGCTTGACCGGGTAGCGCACCACTTGTCCGTTGTGGTCATAGACAAGACCAGAGGCGTGCCCCAGCCCGGGAGCGAGGGTCAGGGCCAGAGCGGCGCAGCAGGTGACGAGCAGGCATTTGGGTGTCATGACGGTTCTTCCTCTCTTCATTTTGACGGGCAAAGGTTCAGCGAGGGCCGAGTTGACCCGGTTCATGCATGCCTTGGCCTCTGAGGTCCGAGACCACTAGGCGTGTGAGCAGGTCGTTGAAGCGTTCGACGCCCACACGATCTGTGTCGGCCTCCATGTGGGCGTTGCCAACGCCGGAGTCGTCTGTCAGATAAACATAGGGCGTCGAGGTGGCGACGCCCATGGCGCGGAAGAGATACTCCACGGTGCGGTTGGCGCCGCTGGCGGCCACAGGGAGGATCCGGATCCCGCGTTGTGAGGCTTCGAGCAACGCATGACGGCAGCTGTAGCTGGCATCTCGATAACGTTTTGGTGGAGCGTCAGCGATGAGGATCATCGCCCGCACGACGTTTCCACGTCGCCAGTCGAGGCTGCGCATGGCGAGGTGCAGGCCCGCGGCCATATCTTCAGGGTAATCGCCGCCACCGCTGGCTCTGATGCGCGTCATGGCGCGACCAAAGCCACGCACGTCGCGGGTGAAGCGCAGGATCTCCAGCGGTCGTGCGTCGCTTCGATCGCGATAGAACACACCAGAGACGCGGATGTCGGTGTTGGGCACGGCCAAGCGAATGCGGCGGGTGATGTCAGCGATCTCACCGTTCACATAGCGCAGCTCGTCACTCATGCTGCCGGTGACGTCGATAACGAAGGCTAGGTCGAGGGCCTTGGGGCGAATGGCGTTGACGGGGAGGCGCACGGTCAGCTGCTGGGCGTCACCTTGGTGAGGCAGGGAGACGCGGGCGCGCACTGTGCGTTGACCTGCGCTGACGCTCAGCGTCGCCGAGCCCGAGGGCGCATTGACCAGGGAAGGGAAGAAGGCCCATCTGCCGTCAGCATGGGAGTGGCCGACGATCTCTTGTCCCTGTGCCACCTGGACTTGAATCTTCGCGTTGTTGATGGGGCGCCCTGCGGTATCGAGTACCCGGATGCGCAGGCGACGGTTCGTCTGCAGCCCTGTGACGTTGCGCTCACGGGCGTGGCGGGAGAGGTAGTTGAGGTAGTTGTGGTAGCGATCGGCGTCACCTACGGAGGCTGCGGTGAGCAGACGCGTCCTGGGTCGGGGCAAGACGGGCGGGCGGGGGCGGGTGAAGACGGGAGCGCTGACACCAGGCGGCGGGGCGCTCATGCCCCTGGCGCTTGAGGCGTCATCAGCGCTCCGGGCGCCGCGATCGGCGCTAGACCGATAAGGTCTGGCGGGCGCTTCCGCCTTCATGGCACGGCGTTTTGCCCTGGGCGCTCTGCTCCTAGGAGCATGGGCTCGAGGCGTTGATGCGATGGTCGGGGCTGGCTCTCTGGCATAGGCCCCACCTGCAGGGGCAGCTCTCGTGGCGGGAGCCAGAGATTCTGTTGTCGTGCTGGGATAGGCGCGCGGGGTGACGTGCTTGTAGCGTCGCTGAGTTCGATGGGTTCTTGACACCGCAACCCCAGGTGAGGCTGGTGGCGAGCAAGAGCAGAGAAAGTCGGGATGTTGAAATCATGGCTCCTCCTTTGGCCATCGGTTAACGCCGTGGCAGGGGAGCACTTACAGCTCTCAGAAAAAAAAGCGCTGTGAGGGAAAAATCGTTAACGCAGCTCGATGTAGGTCACGGCGTTACCGCCCTCGTTTTTTTCACCTGAGCGCCAATGGGAGACGGTGGAGGCTGCGCCGACGTATTTGCGTACAGCGTCCATCAACGCGCCGCTGCCATAGCCATGCAGCACGTAGATCTCGTCGCGGCTCGCGAGGAGGCTCTCGTCGATAAAGCGATCGAGCTCGCGCAGCGCGTCATCCACCCGTTGCCCGCGCAGATCGAGGGTGTTGTCTATATGGCGCTCTGGGACGACGGGGCTGCTGGATGGAGGGGCTTGATGGTCTTTCTTGGGGGTGGGCTTTCTCTCCTGGGACTCTCTGCGTTGGCTGGTGGGGGGCAGCTGAAGGTGCTCGATCTTCACCACAGAACGCATGCCACCAAGAGACACAGTGACCTTGCCCCGCTGAGGAGGCTCCACGACCTCCGCCATGCCCCCGAGGTGGGGGATTTGTACCTTTGTTCCAACCCGCAGGGTGCTGGCAGACGCAGGTTGCCCTGCCGGCAGCTCCTCGCGGGGTTCATGTCGGACCACCGCCGTCGCGGCGGTGCTCACGATCCTGTCGACGTCACGCAGTTGGTCGCGCGACCCTAACCTCTTCAAACGGGAGCGCACCTCCGCGAACTGTAGCCGCGCTTGCTTGAGTTCCCTGAAGGCGGTGGCGTGGGCCGCAGCCAGCTCTTTGTGGCCGCGCTGTTTCAGCAGCGCGAGCTGGCTATCGTAGGTGCGTCGGCGCTCCTCCGCCTCGGAGAT
The DNA here is from genome assembly GCA_019314525.1 of Deltaproteobacteria bacterium. Lineage (GTDB taxonomy): Bacteria > Myxococcota_A > Polyangia > JAFCZD01. Next base: position 12,472 of record JAFCZD010000044.1, on the reverse strand, counting down.
GGCCCGCTCGGCTTCCTGGCGCTCGTAGCCAAGCTTTGTGCGCAGCTCGGCGAGCTCCAGAAGCAGCTCCGAGAGGCGAGTTTCTTCATCGGCCATCAGGGATTGAGCTCGGGTCGCGATGGCTTCGCCCAGCCCCTGTCGCCGGGCGACGGCGAGGGCGAAGGAGCTGCCGGGGGCGTCGTGGTGCAGCTCGAAGGTGGGTTTCATCTCTGCCAGATCAAAGCCGACGTTGGCGTTGTGAAAGCGCGTATCGGTGGTGGGCAGCGCCTTTAGCCTCTCGTAGTGTGTGGTGACGAGCAGCTGTCCGCAACGCTCGACGAGCGCCTCGAGCATGGCCTGGGCCAGCGCTTCACCCTCACCTGGGTCGGTGCCAGTCATCAGCTCGTCGATGAGCAGCAGCGTGTGCGGGTCAGCGCGTTCGAAGAAGCATCGCATCTCTTCCACGTGGGCCGTGAAGGTCGAGAGGTTCATCTCGATGCTCTGGGCGTCGCCGATGGCAGCCAAGACGTGTCCATAGATGGGGACTTGACTCTCCAACGTCGCGGGCAAGAGCATGCCGCCGCGGAGCATCAGCGCACAGAGCCCTACAGTCTTGAGGGCCACAGTCTTGCCACCAGCGTTGGGACCAGAGATCACCAGCCCACCCCCATGATCGATCTCGACGTCCAAAGGAACGACGTGGTCGCTCGTGAGGGTCATCAGGGGGTGGCGGGCTCGACGCAGCACGAGGCGCGGGCCCAAGGCGCTAGGAGAAGAAACAGCCTGTTGGACCTTCGGTCGCGCGGCGTCCATCGCCATGGCGAGGCGCGCGCGGGCGTTCAGAAGGTCAAGCTCTGTGCCGATCTCGAGGTTACGCTCGATGGCGCTCCGATTTTCTGCCACGAGCTCGCTGAGTTCGAAGAGGATGCGTGCCTCCTCGCGCTCCACCGTGACTTGCGCAACCTTGATTTGGTTGTTGAGTTCCACCACCTCCTTGGGTTCGATGAAGAGGGTCGCGCCGCGGGCTGAGGAGCCCAGGACGATCCCCTCGATGGATCCGCCCGCGTCGGATCGTATGGGCAGCACAAACCTATTTTCGCGCTGGGTGAAGAAGCGGTCCTGCAAGTGGCGCGCGATGTGCGGACGCTCCATCAGGCGGCGCAGGCGTCGAATGACGCGGCGGCCAAGGACGCCCACCTTCTCTCTGGCTTCGCCGAGCTCGAAGCTGGCATAGTCGGCGATCTCCCCATCAGCGGTGAAGCACTCGCCAATGGTGCGCCAGACCCCCTCGAGAGGCGTGATGTCGCGAGCGAGACGCCAGAGGGCAGGGGAGCCTTCCGCCTGCGTTTTGCAGGCTTGATGAAGGGCATCGACGATGCGTAGCGTGCGCGCCACCCTGATCAACGTCGCTGGCGCGAGGACCCCCTCTTTGCTCAAGCGCAGCAGGGCAGGGCGCAGCTCGTCCAGCTCCTCGAAGGGCAAGGGGTATCCGCGTTCGTGAAGCACGCGAGCCTCACAAACACAGTCCAGCAGTGCGTTCACGGCCTCGGCGGAGTCAGCGAGGGGCAGCGCATGAGCGAGCGTCCGCGCTCTTTCGCTGTGACAGCGAGCCGCCAGCTCAGCCAATAACTCCGGCCAGCCCAGCGCCTCAGCGCTCTTGCTATGTAAAGATTCTTGCATCTCGACGGGCCTGTCGATCCTGGATAATGTTCCTTGAGATCATGCCCCCACGAACTCTCCACAAAATCGTCGGCCTCATCACACTCGTCTTCATGGGCGCTTGTGTGACGTCAAAGGAGACCTCGGGGGCCCTCGTCGAGGCGCCCAGCGCAGATGCCCGTTCGCCTCTTGAGCTGCGCCTGCCTCGGTTGGGCGGAGGCATGGTTGACCTCCACGAGCTTCGAGGTCGCCCTGTACTGCTCTTCTTCTTCGCGACCTGGTCACTGCGCGCCCAAGCAGAGGCAGCGCAGATCAAGCGCATCGCGGCTCGTTATGGTCAGCTGGCGGTGGTGGGCATCGCGCTCGATGTGAAGAGCAAAGCGCTGGTCCGGGCCTACGTCGATTTCATGGGTTTCAGCTTTCCCGTGGCGTTCGTGTCTCCAGATGATCCTCGGTTGCTTTCGGCTGTGGGAAAGACTTCGAGGGTGCCACGGAGCGTGTTGATCGACAGGGGGGGGCGAGTCATTCAGGATCACAGGGGAGGCCAGACTGACTTCGCGCGGCTTTATCGCGCGCTCGATGGTCTTTAGCCCGCTCCCAAGCTCAGTCTACCTGAGCGATCTAGCGCGCCTTGCGTTTGGTGAGGCGCAGTTTCTTGGCAAGGCGTCGCTTCTGCCGCTGACCGATCTTGGGCTGCTTGAGTGCGTCTTGGTAATGCCCCATGGCGTTCTTATGCTGGCGCTGTTTGGCTTCGATATCGCCCAGGATTTCATCGACGGAGGGGCTTTGGGGGAGCAGCTTGAGGGCACGTTGGGCGTTGCGCTTGGCTGCCTTGTAGCGACGGCGCACGAGCGCTTTCCGGGCGTCTGCCATGTAGACACGGGCGAGCTTGATGCGCGCGGCCTCGTTCTGGGGATCGAGGGCGATGCAGGTCATATACGCACGCTCGGCGCGCTGATAGCGCCGCTTCCGCATTTGGCGTCGTGCTTGTTTGCTCAAGCGGGCGCAGACCCAGGTGCGGAAGGCGCTTACCCCCTTGTGGGCGGGGAAGTCGCGTTCAATACGCGTTAGGAGGTCGCGGACGTTGTCACCACGTGGCCGTAGGTAGCGCCGGCCGAGGGCGGCCCGGCGTGCCCACTCGAGGATGGGACGAATCTCCTCTGGCTTGAGCTTCTTGCGCTCCTTCTTTGGTTGGGCCTTTTTCTTCCGGCGCTTCGACCTGCGTGGCTCGTCGTGTGGCATGACATCCGGAGCCGGGCCAAGGTCCACCAACACAACAGGGGGCTCTGCCGTGGCGCCAAACTTGCCTGAGTAGAAGTAGCCTGAGTAATGGGCGCCAGCGGCCGCGAGTCCCCCTATCATCGAGAGCACAATGAGCGCGGGCCAAATGGAGCGCTTCTTCATCGAGAGATTTTGGCCCTCGATGGGGCCATGGGCGAGGCGAGTGGTGGCGTCGGCAGCCTGCTCTAGCTCAGTGAAGGCTGCTTGTTGAATAGCGAGGCTTTGTTGCCGGGGCGGCGCCTGCGGAGGGAGATCGCCTGGGTTTGCCGCTTTGAGCTTCTGCGGCCCAGTGATGTGAACGGTGCAACGCTCGATACCCTCGGCGAGCTCCTCCATGGTTTGGTAGCGGGTATTAGGGTCGGACTCCAGCCCCCGCATCAGGGTGTCTACGAGCAAGGGGGGGAGGTCAGAGCGATAGCGGTCGGGGGAGACGGGTGCCTCGGTTGCTTTCTTGTTGAGCAGCGCCATCAGCGTCGGCCCCTCATGGGGCAAGCGACCGGTGAGCATCTCGTAGAGCATTACGCTGGTGGCAAAGACATCAATGCGCCGGTCGATGGACTGCCCAGCGGCTTGTTCGGGCGCCATGTATTCCGGCGTGCCCATGGCCATGCCAGGGGTGGTCAAGCGCGCGGTGCCTTGCCTTACACGCTCGATGTTGATCGCGACACCAAAATCGAGGATCTTCACCACGTCTGCGTGACCCTCACGCTCGACGAGAAAGATGTTCTCGGGCTTGAGGTCGCGATGCACGATTCCGGCTTCATGCGCGGCGTGTAATGCGTGACAGATCTGGAGCGCCACGCGCAGGGAGCGGGAGAGGGGGAGCTGGCGCTCTTGGGCCATCACTTGCGCCAGATCTAGGCCGTGGAGGTGCTCCATCACGAAATAGATGCGACGATCGGAGGTGACGCCGAAGTCTGTGACCTCAACGATATTCGGGTGCCCAATCTCAGCCGCTGCGCGAGCCTCCTGCCGGAAGCGCTTCACCAACTCCGTGTCGTTGCTGTAGGCGGCGTGTAGCACCTTAACGGCGACGCGCCGTCCAATATCGACGTGCTTGGCCAGATAGACGGCCCCCATTCCGCCTTCGCCAATGCGGTCGATGACCTCATAGCGACCACCAAGGAGCTCGCCCGTGAGGTTGTCGGCGCCTCCTCCCTCCATCATCGTTTCGAGGGTGTTGCCGAAGGCGCTCTTGCTGTCCCGGAGCAGGCGCTGGTTTTCGTCACGAACGCGGCCTACCTCATCGCCATAGAGTTGCATCAAGAGGGCCGCGATACCGGTGTCGTCAAAGCTGGGGTCGCGTTGGGCGAGGGCGGCAGCAAGATCGTCCCTCAAGGCCCCGATGTTTGAGTAGCGCTCTTCTGGGTTAGTGGCCAGTGCTCGTGTGATAATCCCATCGAGTTCAAGGTCGAGGTCGGGGTTGTACTCCGATGGCTTCTGTTGGGCCGCCACTCGGGCCAGCTCTAGAGCGACCTCAGCGCTCCCAGGGGGGGTGGGAAAGACAGGGTGTCCCACCAGCAGGTTCCAGAGGATCACCCCCACGCTGTAGACGTCGCTCGAAGGGTCGGTTTGGCCGTCGGCCAGATGCTCGGGCGCGAGGTAGCAGAGGGTCGAGTAGTCTCCCCCTGTGCCGTTGAGGGTCGCAGGATTTCGGTGGCGCGCCAGGCCAAGCTTCACCCGGCCGTTGAACGAGACCAGTACGTTGTCCGGATCGACCGGGCGACGCAGAATGGTCGCCTGGCCAGCATGCAACTCAGCGAGCGCACGGCAGAGCTGGATTCCAACATATAGCCCCGCTTCGATAGGAAGGGCCGCCGAGCGGCTCGCGCAGCGTTCGATGACCCCGCGGAGGCTATTCCCCTCGACGAACTCCATCACCACGTAGAATCCCTCTCCTGAAGCGCCCACATCGAGCACAGAGACGAGGGATTGGTGATTGACCGTCAGCGCACGTCGGGCCTGCGCCAGGAAGGGAGCGTCTCCACGGGAGACCACTTTGACCGCGCAGAGCTCGTCAAAACCAAGATCACTTGATTGCGCAAGATAAACTTCGCCCCCTCCACTCTCTTCTAGAGGGCGAATTAGGGTATAGCTACCCACTTGGTGCGGCAGAGACACGACCATGAGCGTTCAGAGTATCAAGAGTTGCACAGGTACTCCAGCCCCACCGGCACATGGGCTGGCATACAGGTTTCTTTTTGGGGGCATCGCGAACCAAGAGAAACGAACGATGATGGCAGAGAAACGCGAAGGAACCGGTCAGAAACTCCCCCTCGCAGCTTGTGGGGTGGGTTCACTTCCGCCGATGTTATCTAGCGTCGCCCATTGAGGGCCTGGCGTGCTGCCCTCAAGTTTCGTTTGGCTTCATGATTTCGGGGGGATCTCTTCAACACCCTTTCATAGTTGCGTATTGCTTTTTGGTGCTCACCTAACTTGAACTGAGCGTTGGCGAGCCAGAGGTTCGCGCGCCACCCACCGCCGAGGCGAAGAGCGCGAGTTGCCTGTTTGCTGGCCCCTCGATAATTGCGGCGCTGAAAGGCAACCCGGGCGAGACCCACCAGCGCTGCGGCGCGCTGTCGGGGGGTGCGTTGCGCGGCTTCGAAGGCGACCTTAGCGCGCTGAAAGTGTCCAGCTTTGAGGTGGCGATGGCCCACACGAAGGTAATCCGAGCGAGGCCTGCGGCGGCGTGCATGCACCCTATGTGTCGGCGCTTGGGCAGGGTTCAGAGGTGTGGTGTTTGCTGTGGCATCAGCGCCGGATGTCGTGCCTGAGTCATGGGCCGGGGGCGCGGCCAGAGGGTGTGTGCTTGTTCGTCGGAGAGCTTCCGACGGTCCTCGGAGGGGTGTGGCTGAATGGGTGGTGGTGGCAGTGAGGCTGGGAGGTGTTTTGAAGAGTTGGAGAGCGGCCACAATGATCCCCAGCAGCGCGACGAGGGCGGCGGCTCCCAGGAAGAAGAGGACTGGGGGGTGGTTATCGTTCAAGCGGCGCATGGTGGCTGTGTTGTTTCGCTCACTCTCGTGGGAGGGCGCCGTTTGCCCAGGCGCCGGAGAGGAGGACGCCGGAGGGGAGGACGCCTGATCACTGAGACCGAGCATCGAGGCGACGGCACCCACACGACCGCTCACCAGCTTGTTTAGCTCGTAGGCCAAATGCGTCATGGCTTGGGGGCGATCCTCAGGGCTCTTGGCGAGGGCTCGTAGGATCACGCCATCGAGTTCAGGGGGCACGCTCGCTCGAAGCGAGGCAAGCGGTATGATGGCGTCCGTGGCTTTTTTGGTCAGCACCTCAGCCAAGCTCTCGCCATGGTGTGGGGGCTCTCCGGCCAGCATTTCGTAGAGCAATACACCCACAGCATAGATATCCGTGCGGTGATCGCAGTCCAGCCCCGAGGCTTGCTCAGGGGACATATATTCGGGCGTGCCGATGGCGGTCCCAGGAGAGGTGAGGCGTTTGGCACGTCCCTCGATCTCTCCCTCTTCGAGGTCGAGGGTCTGGGCGACACCAAAATCGAGCACCTTCACGAAGTCGAGCTGGCCCTCCCGTGGTACGAGGAAGATATTCTCGGGTTTGAGATCCCGGTGGACAATGCCCGCTTCGTGTGCGGCGTCCAGAGCATGGCAGATTTGCAGACCGATGTTGACCGTTCGCTCCACCGGCAGTTGTTGGAGGGATTCGAGCAGATCCGCGAGGTCCTGGCCGGCGAGGTATTCCATCACAAAGTACATATCTCCGGCAGCGGTTGTGCCGGAGTCGAAGATCTCAATGATGTTCGGGTGCCCAATGCGGGAGGCTGCTCGGGCTTCTTGGCGGAAACGTGACGCGACCTCAGGGTGTCTGCGGTAGACGGGGTGGAGCACTTTAACCGCCACCTGCTTCTCGATGCCCGTGTGAGTTGCTTGGTAGACGGTCCCCATACCTCCGCGGCGCATCCGAGCCTCGATGCGGTAGCGCTCTCCAAGCATCGTGCCAACGGCGAGCTCTGGTTGGTCCCTATCTTCGGGCGGCGCCTCCATCTCCTTGGTGGGTTCGGTGGTGGCTTGACGGGCCTGTTCGCGCAGCTCGCTGATGGTGGGGGAGATGTGATCCAGCAGCGCTTGGTGTTCTTCTTGCTCTTGCTTGAGCTTCTCTCCGTAAAGCTCAAGCAGGAACTGGCGCAAGGTCGATGTGTCGGCCGTCGCATCAATCTTGGAGAGGAGGGCAGCCACAGCCTCGCGCATGGCCTCTGCTGTGGGGAAGCGATCTTTGGGTAGGGGAGCGAGGGCTCGTGCTGTGATCACATCGAGCTCTGGTGGGAGGCCTTTTCTGAGCGAAGACGGTGGCTGATACTGTGGTGTGGCCGCTCGCTGGAGTTGGTCTGTCTGAGACCCCACTGAAGGCAAGAACCGCTTGCCTGTGATCAACTCCCACAAGATGATCCCCACCGAGTAGATGTCCGTCCTGGCGTCGGACTTCTCGTCGCGAGCCTGCTCGGGGGCCATATAAGCCAACTTGCTGAAGAATACGCCTGGAGAACTTTTCTGCAGCTTGGTCTTGCTCGGGGTTAGTCCAAAGTCCACCACACGCAGCTCTCCAGAGCTTGAGAGCAGGATATTGGGTGGGCTCATGTCACGGTGGATGAGGTTGAGGTCACCAAAGGAGTGAGCATAGTCAAGACCACAACAGAGCTGCTTGATGATGCAAAGCACCACCTCGAGGGGGAAGTCGTGGCCAGCCTCGTGGAGCGTGTTCCATACATCGCGCAGGTCTTTGCCCTCGATGTATTCCATCACGAGGAAGTAGCGTCCAGCGTGCACCCCGCTCTCGAAGACCGGCACCAGGTTGCCGTGGCTGAGCCTCGTCAAGTGCTTGGCTTCACGAAGGAAACGAGCGCCGAACTCCCGGTCGGTCAGGGCGGAGAGCAGCTCTTTGATGACAAAGAGTTTGTTGCGCTCGCCATCACCATCTATCGCAAGATGTAGCTCCCCCATTCCACCCCGAGCTAGGGGCGCCACCAGCACATACTTACCAAAAAGCCTTGGGTAGTGCCTCAGCTGCATCAATCCACAGCACAACCAGCCGCACGCCCGCGGTGGGCTCGGTTGCGCAGATCCTCGTTCGTTTTGACTAGAGTAACATGGTCTTGTGTTATCGGAAGAGTTGGAGTGTTCAAAGGGCGTTCTGGAGCATGTCAGCAAGGCTTTGCGATACCTTGACCCTCGATCGGGGGCGGTGCTAGAGTTGGTCATTCTAACTGGGCATTTTTATTAAGAAGCTGGCAGGGGTTCGATGGCGAGCGAGACCATCCTGGTTGTAGATGATAGCCCCACCATCTTGAAGGTGGTGCAGCTCGTGCTGGCAAAGGCGGGCTACGAGGTCTTGACTGCAAGTGATGGGGACGAGGGCCTCGAGCTCGCGCGTGAGCACACCCCCGACCTTATCCTGCTCGATTTCGTGATGCCAAAGATGAATGGCTATCAGGTGTGTCAGGTCCTGCACAATGAAGAGGCGCTGGCGGCGATACCCGTCGTGTTGATGAGCGCCAAAGGAGATCAGGTCGGCGACCGCTTCGTGAAGGTGATGGGCATCGTAGATTTCATCACCAAGCCCTTCTCCCCTGAAGGCATCACCACGATGGTCGGGGAGACCCTCGCAAAAAAGCGTGAGCGCACGGAGGAACAAGCTGCAGCTGAGGCGCTCCTCCCAGAGCCATCAGAAGAAGAGCTTGTCAGCGCTGCAGATGCCCAAAAGGAGGCGCGCCAAACAGCGTTGAGTACCTTGAGGGTGGCGCTCGCTGAGCGGCTACGAGGTGCAGAGGGCGCTCCAGAGCAGGAAGCCGAGGCGTTCGAAGGCTGGATCAACAAGGCGCTCACGGACACCATCTTGGAGCTGTTCCTTGGCGAGTTGCGTGCGAACGCACCAGAGCTGGCCGGCGCGACAGACGCTGTTCTGTCGGGTGCCCTGGCCGCTGTACCCCTTGGAGGGGTCCTGGCGCTCCTCGCGGAGCAGCTGCAGACCGGTGTACTGACGATCAGCCGCGCCACCGCGCAGATCGATCTTCACTTCAAGAAGGGGAACATCGATCTCGCCACGGCGGCAGGTATGGATGATGAGTTCTTACTCGGGCGCTTCGTGCTCAAGCGTGGGTTGATGAGCGAGGATGACCTTGGGCTCTTCTTGAAGAGCCGCGCGGGGTCTTCCAAGCTGCTCGGGCATCAACTGGCCAAGCTCGGGTATCTTGCTGTGGATGAACTCAAAGGTGCGCTACGTGATCAGACCTGCGAGCTGCTCTATGAGCTGCTCAGCTGGAAAGAGGGGCGTTTCGTGTTTCGTCCTGCTGAGCAAGCGAGCCCGGTGGCCGCTGAAGCGGCCCTGGCCATCTCCGTACAGGGTGCGTTGATGGAGGGTTTCCGCCGCGTAGACCAGTGGCATCTCATCGCTCAAAATGTGGACAACGTCGAGCTGATCTTCGTGCGCAACGATGATGCTCTTGGTGAGCTCGGGAGAGGGCAGCTGACGCGAGACGAGCTGGCTGTGCTGGAGTTGGTCAACGGCAAGAACACCGTGAAGGATATCATCCGCAACAGTCGGATGAGTTCTTTTGATGTCAGTCAGGTCATCCATCGGCTGCTCTCTGTGAGGCTCCTCCGCCGGCGTGAGCAGCCTGTTGCTGTTTGATGGCGTGCATCCTCATCGCAGAAGATGATTTGACCAGTGGAGCCTACCTGTCGTCGCTCCTCTCTGAGCTGGAACATGACGTCGTCGCGGCTAGTGATGGCGAAGAGGCGCTCCAGCAGCTGAGAGCCGCTGCCTGTGACCTGGCCATCGTCGATGTCATGATGCCCAAGCTCAACGGGTTTGACGTGGTGCGCGCCCTGCGGGCCGATCCCAAGCTCAAGACAATGCCCGTTGTGCTCATCACGGCGATGAACCGGGAGGGGGATCGTTCATGGGCGCTCAAGCAGGGGGCTGACGAGTACCTCATCAAGCCTGTGTCGTTGGAAGACCTACGCCGTGTCCTCGAGCAACACTTGCCTAGCGGGTGAGGCTCGTGGGTGGCAACGAAAGGCAGCTTTGAGTGGTAATTGACGCTTGGGACCCTGCCACCACACAGCAGCTGAGGGAGATCTTCGCCGAGGAAGCTGCGGAGCACCTCGCTGTGCTCGGGGAGCAACTCCCTCGCCTCGCCAAAGACCCCAACGCTGTGCAGGAGGCGCTGCGTCGCGCTCACACGCTGAAAGGCTCTGCAGGGACCGTGGGCTTCTTCTGTCTGCAACATGCCGCTCACCGTTTGGAGGAGGTGCTCGTTCGTCTACGAGACAAGGAGCTGAAGATAGACGCGCTCTCCTTGGAACGGATCATCAGCGCCAGCGAGCTCCTCGCGCCCATCGTCAACGCCAAAGAGCTCTCCACCGCGGAGGCCCTCGCGGAGCGCTTCTCGCGCGAACTTCATGACCTCGCGGGCAGTCCGATGGATGCGTTGCCCCACATCCCAGGGTATGCGCCTTCAAGGCGTCTCCGAGAGCGCCGCTTTGAAGATCTGAGCACGTTTCGGCTTGGGGTCGAGCAGCTCGAGAGCCTGATGGGAGTCACCGAAGACCTGGTAGCGGTGGGCAGCCAGCTGGAAGGTCGGGGTGAAGCGATCGTCGGAGCCTCGCAGCGTCTCGCGGCGCTGCGAGGGGCGCTACATTCTGCTCTTGGTGAGGACTCCAATGCCATTGATGAGTTGGAGAATCTGGTGCGCTCCCTTGAGGAGGTCGGCGCGGGGGTGCTGGAGGACTCAGCCAACTTGGGGCGTGAGACACAGAGCTTAGGGGACGCGCTGACACGGGTCCGCATGATGCCCGTGGGTTGGCTCTTCGCTCGTTTGCAGCGGCAGTTGCATGACCTCTGCATCGCTGAGGACAAAGAGGTCGACTTGATCACTGATGGGGATCAAGTAGAAGTCGACCGCACCCTGTTGGAGCGCCTCACGGACCCAATGGTTCATCTTCTGGCCAACGCGGTGGCCCATGGCATCGAGCTGCCTGATTTACGCCGCGTCGCGGGCAAGCCCTCCTGTGGTCGAGTTAGCGTCAGCGCATGCCAAGAGGGGGGGCACCTTTGCCTGAGGGTTGAGGACGATGGGGCTGGAATTGACCATCAGGCGGTGAGGGCGGCGATGGAAGAGCGCGGTGAGGGGCAGAGACACGCTCTTGGCGATCTTGTCGACGTCCAAGTCTTGGATGTGATTTTCTTCCCAGGGTTCACTACACGAGCCCACGCAGACAAGGTTTCGGGGCTGGGTGTGGGGTTGGATGTGGTGCGCCGGAGCGTGGCCGCGTTGGGGGGGGAAGTGAAGGTTCGCTCCACCCAGGGCGTTGGCACTTCGTTTTCCATTCGACTTCCAGTGGCGAGGGCGGTGCAAAGTGAAGAGCTTGAGGTGGGGGCGTCGCCTCCACGAGTGCTCTTGGTGGATGACTCGGCGGCTATTCGGGAGGCGTTGGGTGCGATCTTGCGCGACGCGGGCTACGTTGTTCAGATGGCCTGCAACGGGCTAGAAGCCTGGACCCAGCTCTGTCAAGGGGGCGTCGATCTGCTGGTGACGGATCTGGAGATGCCCCACCTGCATGGCCTGGCATTGATCGAAAAGTGTCGTCGCGTTGAGGAGACTGCCACCTTGCCAATCCTCGCGCTCAGCTCGCGCACAGCGCAGCACAAGCGGCAGGAAGTGCGGGACGCCGGAGCGGATAGCTTCCTCGGTAAACCGGTGAGCCAGGAGAGCCTCCTCGTAGCCATCGGCAAGCTCCTAGGAGCGCGCGCCCTCGGGTGAGCACCACATCGTTTTGGCCGGTCCCTCGGCCATGAAAGGTTTAGGCTATGAAGAGTGTCGGCTTCTTGATGGTTGGAGCGCTGCTTGTGAGCAGCGGGTCGCTCTTGGGCTGTGGGGAAGATCCCATCATATGCATCACAGAGGGGGCTGAGTGGTTCACCTGCAACCAAGACAAGCTCTACCGCTGCCCCATGGGGGAGGGCGAGGAAGTCAACATGCTGCTGGTGACGGATTGCGCCGCGAAGGGCGAGATTTGTTACGATCCTCTGGTCGCTGAGCCGAGCTGCAAAGACCCCGCTCAAAAGGACCACATCGTCGGCGCCGATGCTCTCAGATACGACGAGCAGGACGACACCGCCAACACGCTGAAGGCGGGGGCCGAGGATACTGGCTACACCCTGGACGAGAAGGGGATTGTGATCTGGGGCAGCTTCAGCCCTGGCGACACAGACCACTACATCTTCAACGCTGGCAGCTTTGATCGCTTCGACCTGCAGGTGTTCATCGATGGGGCGAAGGCTGGGTCATCTGTGAGCATCGACGCGGTGGTCGATGATGGCTATTCCACCCTCAGTGGCCAGGGCTATTTCATCAACGGTGGCCTGCCCAACTCAGGGGTCAACTACCTCTTGAAGGTCAGCGACTGGGTGGAGAAACCCTACACGATCCAGCTCAAGGGGAATCCCTAGCAACCCAGCTGACCCGCTGACTTAGAAGCTCAGCCGATATCCAAACTCAGCGATAACGCCGCCGGCGAGGAGC
>JAFCZD010000909.1 GCA_019314525.1 Deltaproteobacteria bacterium | reverse complement strand
CTGAGGCTTCATCCCGCCGGGTGGGTATCAAACACCATCGCATCGCCTGGCCTATCAGCAAGCCCATCAAGGTCGCCCACCTCACGGACCTGCACGTGGGCTGGGGCACACCCACGCACGCGCTGCGCCGGGCTTCCTCCCTCTGTCGAGCTGCAAAACCAGACCTGACGGTGATGACCGGTGACTACCTCAACATGTCCCTGCGACACCTCGCCACCCTGCGCTATTTGGTCAGGCGTCTACCACGGCCCTGCGTCGCCACCTTGGGCAACCACGACCATTGGTCCGACGCCAAAGCGATCACCCGCGCCCTCGAGGCCGAGGGTGTGATCGTGCTCAGCAACGCGCACCTTGAGTTGAAGCTCAAGGGAGCCGACCTACCAGTGGTGGGCGTGGATGATGGCTATACGAAACACGCCGACGTCGAACGTGCCTTCGCAGGCTTGGGCGCGCCCGAGCGAGCCCTGGTGCTGACCCACCTCCCCGAGACGCTCAACGAGATCGCATGTCATCAAGCGCCTCTCGTGCTCGCCGGTCATACCCATGGGGGTCAAGTGCACCTGCCGAAGATCACCGCGGCCATCGCCCGCGCCGCAGGCCACGACTACCTCGCCGGCTGGTACCGCAAAGACAAGACGCGCCTCTACGTCAACGCGGGCATCGGGTCATCGGGCCTACGCCTGCGCGTAGGCAAAGCAGCCCAACCCGAGGTGGCGATCTTCGACCTGGTGCCCACCCATCAGGGAGGCGTCTCTCATGGATAAGCGCAAAGTCCTCAGCCCTGACCAAATCCGAGAGCTGCTCGACGAGGCCGCGCGGGAGCGCCTGCCCCAAACAGAGGCGGGCTTGACCCTCGAGGATCTCGAAGCCGCAGCCGCTGAAGTGGGCATCGATGGTGCCAAGCTACGGGAGGCCGCCGCGCGCATGGAGCGCCGCAGTGGAGTCAAGCTCACCTTGCTCTTTGTGGGCATCACGGCGGCGATCATCGCCACCGCTCTGCTTGTGCTGCCCGCGCGTATGGTCCGCGGGTGGCGCCATGGCACCTTGAGCGTGCATAATGAACAACGACACCAGGGCACCACCGTCGAGCTCTGGGCGCCCCTGGCTGACACCTCCGCAAACTGTGAGACCGCACCCAGGGGTCGCGTACCCGCCTCGAGCTATTGTCTCGCGCGGCGCGTTCACCTCGAGCCGCGTCAACGCGTTCGCTTGGAGATCCCCCAGCGCCCCCAGGCTTGCCCGCAGATATGGGTGCGCACGCGCTCACCTGGACGAACCACACGCAGCGCGCTCTTCACCTTGCCGGCAGCCGTGGAGATCGATCGCCACGGTCGCCTCGATCAAAAGGGCATGGGTCATCCCCATATGCACGCGCCGCCCGATGGCTCGCCGACGTTGATCGACTGCCCCAAAACAGACAAGCCCGGAGGCCACGCATGACGACGAAACTCCTCGCTCTCGAACGCCGCCAGCTGGTCTCCACCAGCGGCTTGACGATCCTCTTTGGCGCCGCCCTCGCGGCCATGAGCTATGGGTTGGTCGATATGTGGGGCATGGCCCTGGCCTGCTTGCCCCCGATGGTCGCTGGGATCACCATCGCTTTGGTGAGGCGCTGGCCGGCCATGGCGAGCGTCACGGTGATGGGCGGGCTCTTGATCCTCGCCCTCGCCGGTGCCCGCGGGGCGGAGGCTCACGTGCTGCTACCCGCGTTGGCGCTGGTGCTCTTCACGGCGCCCCTGCTCCGCTGGCGCTGGTTGCTGCCAGCCACCCTCGCACCTCTGGGGGCCTATCTTCTGCTTGGGCTCTGGTGCGCCAGCGGCGTGATGCACGATGGCTCCTCCATCGCCCTGGCCACGGGCATCACCTGGCTGATAGGCGCAGCGCTCCTCGCCTGGCCCGCGACCAAAGAGAGCCCGCGCCTAGTGAGCGGGCTGGCCATGGGCAACGCAGGTGCCGCCCTGCTGCTCCTGCTCACCACCCTGCAAATCACCCCCACCCTCTGCGCCATCATCGGCGCGTTGAGCCTCACCCAAGGGCTGCTCTTGCAGCGCCTGGTCGGCAAGCAACACCTGGGCGCCCTGGGCCTGCAGCTGCTCGGTTTGCTCTGGCTCTGCCTGGCGGCTTATCTCGCCCTGGGAGCGTTGGGGCTGGTGGCCAGCATCAGCGTCATCACCCTCACGCTGCAGCATGTCGCGCGGCGACGCGACGACACGCTCCTCGACCACGTGGCGCTGCTGCTCTGCGTGCCCCAAATCCTCGTGCTCGCTTGGGCACACCCTGGCTTGCAAAGCCTTGGCGCTGGTGCATGGCATCTGTGGAGCA
>JAFCZD010000908.1 GCA_019314525.1 Deltaproteobacteria bacterium | reverse complement strand
TTGGGCGTCAGTGGAAGCGGATGTTTCCAAGGGTCGCGCCGCCTCCCCGTGCAGGTGGCGCACTGATCGCCTTTGAGGGGGCCGTTTATCTGGTTGGTGGTTTTCAGCCCCGGGGCTCCATGAGCTATGTAACGCCGCTATGGAAGCGGCTCGACTTCGACGTCTGGCGCTACGATTTGGGCAGCAACAGCTGGACCCAAATCCGCGCTCCAACTGACGCGCCGACAGCCACCTATTACCCAGGGAACCCCATCAAGCTCACGGTGGCGAATAGGGTGCTCTCTTGGACTTACGATGTCTACTCCTACGGAACGGTGGTTGACACCATCACAGGAAACACCACCATGCCAGGCATGGATGAGGGGACTGCTTCCACGGCAGGCTCACCCCAAGAGGTCTTGATTCGGGACCAAGGATTTGATCCGGCATGGTATGAGCAGACGCCCCTCGACTCCGCGGCCTTCGCAGCGAAACTCAGCAGTTTGGATGCGAACCAATGGACGAAGGTTTCCACGGGGCGGCATGTTCGCCGTGATTGGGGCACCACGGTGATCGATCGTCAACGGGATCAGCTTTTGCGTTGGGCCGGGGGGCACTCATCCCATAACGGCACGGACGTGGCGCATTTCTCGCTGCACACAGGGCGCTGGCATATCCTGAGCACCCCTGAATTGCCCTTCCAATATGTTTATGGCAACGCGGGCGCTCCCGTTCCTAGCCTCTTCGGTCGCCCCTGGTCGTCCCATACCTATGCCTCTGTGGGGGTGGATCAGCAGCTTGCCAAGATGATCTCCATGCGTGCCTCGGCAGCATTTTCCCAAACGGCTGTAGGCCAATTCTTCATTTACGACCCCGGCCAATACTCGTGGGCCTCCGGTAAGACGCTTCCGCAGTTTTTTCCCGAGCGGCATCAATCTGTGGTGGCGTCCACCCCCGATGGCGTCGCGGTGTGGGGACCACGATCGCATAGCATCCATTCTACGGGGGGACCGACCGGTTTGTGGTCCGGGTCGCTCGCTGGGGACGATCCGCTTTTCACAGCGGTGGCCGGCACTGAGACGGGGGATACCGTTTATCCAGACTCGAGGTATGGCGATCTGCAGGGCATGACCTACGATAGCAAACGCAAGCGTGTGCTGATGTTTCATTTTGGTATCACCAACAAGGCTCATATTTGGGCCACGGACTTAGCGACCAAGAACGTGACGGAGTTGGTGCCAAGCAACGCGGGCACCTTCATCAGCAGCGTCACCTTCGGGCGGGAGCCTGTCTATATTCCGGATGACGACGTGGTGATCGTGCCCACCTACGACAAGGACGCCAAATACACGTTGCTCTACGACGTGGCGAATAATAAGTGGCGCGAGATCGAGGGCGTCACGGACCAGCTCTATGACGTGAACTGGGGCATGCGGTGGGACGCTAAGCGCAAACTCCTATGGGGCACCACGACCCATGGCGATGTCTACGCGATGCCCTTCGACAAAGCAGGCAGCACGATCAAAGACCTCTAATTCGGAGCGTTCTCCCATGGCGACTTTTTTTGGAGACGAGTGGGCGCGGATCTTCTTGCTCTGCCTGCTGGTTGGCGCCGCTGGCTAAGACCATGGGCGACATCTCTGACGACAGCAGTTGCTTTGTGCTGGTGGACGCCAGCGGAAACGTCACCTTGGTAGGCACCTTCGAAGTTTGCATGGTGATGCCGGTGGGTCAGGGCACGGCCCCGTCGTCTGCCGACCCACGCGCATAGCGTCTTCACTGAGCCTCATGGACGTGCTTTGACCTTGTAGGTACACTGAAAGACATGGATGATGGACAGGAAAGACACCATGCATATCTCCTTTCGGGGCTGGACAAAGGCATTGCTGCTCGCAGCCATCAGCTTGACCATGGGCTGCGTACGCACTGTCAACCTACACCCAGCCGCGGGAGACGTTTCACCACAGGACGATGCGCTCGATTTCACGCTCCCTGCTGAAGACCATTCGGTGATTGATGCGTCTCAGCTTGAAGGCGGGGGCGAGGCTCCCATAGCGGATTCATCCCCGTCATTCTCTTCTTGGGCAGCCTATGCAGCCTCCCTCGATGTGCCCGCTTGCGTGGGTGCCCTCGCCCTTGAGGTGAACACCACCAGCGTAGAACTCGACGGTGGCACCGCCCTCTCGGACCCGGCCAACGCTGGGCCCACGCTCTCTTTGATGGAGGCGGTACAGATCGCAGCCAACCGCACTGAGCGTGTGGCGATAGTCTTCTCTGAGGCGGTGTTCCCCCCACAGAGCCCCAGCACCATTTCCATGGACACCAGCTGTTCGCTTCCTGCCC
>JAFCZD010000272.1 GCA_019314525.1 Deltaproteobacteria bacterium | reverse complement strand
ATCCACTCGCCAAACCGAGAGCACCTTGCCGGGCAGCGTCTTGGCAAGCCGCAGCGACTTCACCCAGAGCTGCAAGGCGTCTCGATGCGATTTGGTGGGCTTCAGCACCTCAAGGGGTCGATGATCGCTCTTAGGTTTTTGCTTGCCGCTGATGGCCAGAAGGGGTGTATCCTGGGGCACCTTTGGCAGCTTCAGCGACACATTATAAGCAGAGCCGCTTGCCTCGCTCAGCGTCGCTTTGCTACCCGTGGACGACCCAACGAAGCCCTTGCGTGAAAACAGCCAATAGCGTTGGCCTTTTCGTACTTTGCGCTGGATCGCCGTGTCCTTCTGCCATGTGGCACCTCTTGAGCCCCCAATGATTGCGCCTGAGGCTGGGGCTTCAGGAGAAGTGATGTGCAAGAAGAAGCGCTGCTTCGATGGTCGCGCCTCCACGCTCATGGAGGGGAACAGCAGCACGCCCATGATGAACACTGCTCGAGCTTTCATTTTGATTCCTTTGCCTTGCTGGAGTTATGGGTGGGCCGACGGGGAATCTGCGCGTCCTTCTGCCAAGGATAGGCGACCAACATGCGTTGACCGCGGTAGGTGAAATCGAAATCAAAGGGGATAATCTGATAGATGCCGCTTGCTGCGCGTGAGATGGTCGGCACGAAGCGCAAGAAGCGATATCCCTTTGGGAAGGCGGCCTTCAGCTCCATGGCGCTCTTGAAGGTCTCAGCGTGCCTGGGATCCATCGTGACCTCGAGTACTACCACCGGTCGTGAGGCCACGAGTGTCTTCTTCAGCCCCTCGAGGGCGGGTTTTTCGTAGCCTTCGATGTCGATCTTGATCAGGTCCACGTGCGACACCCTTGCCCGCGTTAACGCGTCATCGCCACGCACGAGAGGCAGGGTGCCAACAACCTTGTTGCCCGGTTGAAAATTGGAGACAAAAGAGCCACTGCCAAGGTTCTTCTGGGGTGGTGCATGAAAGGGGATCTCCGCCTTGGCCCGGCCAAGCCCCACAGGGTGCACAACAATCTTCTTCTGTAGCTTGTTGAGGGAGATCAGCTGACGAAGGCGAGCCAGGACCGGGGGATAGGGCTCGAATGCATGCACCTTCAGTGCGCGCCGCGACATGAACAGAGAGTGCTGCCCCGTGTTGGCGCCCACGTCTACAAAGATCCCTTTGGCTCTCGCGCAGGCCTGGAGGGTATCGTCCATGAAGTGCAACACGTCTTTTTCAAAGGCGCCAAAGTGCAAGATGTGGCGATCGATCAGGTTGCTGCTGGTGCCACGGTAGATCATCCCGTAGAAGTCGACGGAAAACTCGAAGGGCTTGGCAAAACGTGGAAAGAGCGGCGCCTTCTGTGCCGTGGTTCGTTTCGGTGCTGGCAGTTTAGGTGGAGGCTGCGGTGGAGGCTGCGGTGGAGGCTGTTGCGGTGGAGAGCCTTGCGGCAGGCAGGGGTCAGGCGCCATCCCGCGACCCACAGCCAGGTAGACTGTGAGCCCCAACCACCCAAACAACAGAGCACCGATGAGCAACCCCTGTTTTTGCTTGGACATTGGCCTACGCTACCTCGAAGGGCGGCAGGTCTCCAGGGGCAGGGGTGAAGGAGATGGGGGGGGAATAGCGGGAAGTGGTCGCAGAGAGGGATAGGCCGAAAGACCCGTTAGCCGCTCATGGAGTCGAGGAACTCTTGATTCGAGCCCGTCTTGCCGAGCTTGTCGAGCAAGAACTCCATGGAGTCGATGACGTTGAGTGGGTGTAGCAGCTGGCGCAGGATCCAGACGCGGTTGAGCGTCGTCGAGGGCAAGAGCAGCTCTTCTTTTCGCGTGCTGGACTTGTTGATATCCAGGGTCGGGAAGATACGCTTCTCCATCAGCTTGCGGTCAAGGTGGATCTCGGAGTTACCGGTGCCCTTGAACTCCTCAAAGATGACCTCGTCCATGCGTGAGCCGGTATCCACCAGCGCGGTGCCAATGATCGTCAGGCTGCCACCCTCTTCGATGTTACGGGCGGCGCCAAAGAAACGCTTGGGCTTGTGCAGCGCGTTGGAGTCCACACCACCGGAGAGGATCTTGCCCGAGGGCGGAACCACGGTGTTGTAGGCGCGAGCGAGGCGGGTGATGGAGTCGAGGAGGATCACGACGTCTTTCTTATGCTCCACCAGACGCTTGGCCTTTTCGATCACCATCTCGGCCACTTGGACGTGGCGGGAGGCCGGCTCGTCAAAGGTGGAGCTGATGACCTCGCCCTTGACCAGACGCTTCATGTCGGTCACTTCCTCGGGGCGCTCGTCGATCAGCAGCACGATCAACAGCACCTCGGGGTGGTTGGCGGTGATGGAGTTGGCGATATTCTGCAAAAAGACGGTCTTACCAGCGCGCGGTGGTGAAACGATCAAGCAGCGCTGCCCCTTACCAATGGGCACGAGCAGGTCGATGATGCGCGTGGATTTGTTCTTGGGGTCGCTCTCGAGGGCGAGCTTCTCGTCGGGGTAGAGGGGGGTCAGGTTGTCAAAGAGGATTTTGTCCGCCGCAGCGTCCGAGGGCTCCATGTTGAGCTTTTCGACCTTGAGCAGGGCGAAGTAGCGCTCGGAGTCCTTCGGGGGACGAATCTGGCCACTGACCGTGTCACCGGTGCGTAGGTTGAAACGCCGAATCTGCGAGGGCGACACGTAGATGTCGTCAGGTCCTGGCAGGTAGTTGTAGTCTGGCGCGCGGAGGAAACCGAAACCATCGGGGAGGGTCTCGAGGACACCTTCGCCGTAGATCTCACCTTTCATGTCGGCCTGGGATTGCAGCAGGGCGAAGATCAGCTCCTGCCGGCGCATATTCGACGAGCCGTCGATGCTCATCTCATGGGCGCGAGCCGCCAGGTCTTTGATGTTCATCCGTTTGAGTTCGCTAAGATTTAACGGTTCAGGTGCTGCCATGAGTCTTTCCTTTTTTGACCCGCCGATATGGCGGGGAGCGCGAGCACGACGGTTCGCGGCGCGGTTTGTTTCAGCAATGGTATCGAAAGTATGTTTGAAAATTCTGAGATTCAGAGAATGACGAACTCTTGGCTCGCTCTTAGGACTCTTGTTGTTTTCGAGGCCGTTTATTTAGGGGTTCCACACCGGGGCGAAACGAAATTGGTAAGCAAGAGTTTGTTACGGTTCTCCATGGGCCCTGTCAAGCCCAATATTAATAGCAGACAGAAAAAGGTTCCAGAGTTCCTTGCCATGGCTGCCAGGTGCTTTCGAGGCGGGTAACATCAGCCGCAGGCGGGCCACGTCGACACCAGCTCAGCAGTTGGCCGAGATCCTCTTCGTCTCCTTCTGCCAACACCTCCACGCTGCCATCCGCGACGTTACGCACCCAGCCCCTGAGCATCAGGCGACGCGCCTCATCGCGTGTGGAGCCGCGAAAGAATACCCCTTGGACTCGGCCATAGACTTGGAGATGTAGACGTTTTTTGTCCATAGCGGACTCCTGCCGAGGGTAGTGTCCCTGGAGATGGCGGCGAGGGGAATGTAGTTTATTTGCCTACATCAGCTTACCTTCTAAGATGGGGCTAGACTTTCGCGGCCTAAGTCGCGAATCGATGATGGCAGGAGGATGCTGATGGAAAGACGAACAAGCCGACGAAGGCTACACCGTGCGCCTGTGCGCCTCTATCTCGATGGAGACAAGGGCGCTGGCTTCGAGCTGGAGAGTTCGGATTTGAGCGCAGGTGGGGTCTTCATCGAGGCTGACCTTCTGCTCTCTCTGGGGGAGCGGGTGGCCTTTGAGGTTCCCGTGGGCGCTGGCTATCTCAAGGGTTACGGGCGGGTGGTGCGAGTGCGCAGCGAGGGTGAGCCAGGGGTCGTGATCCGTTTCACTGGCATGGGCGACGAGCAGCTTTCGCAGGTGGGCTTGGCCTAAATCGTCGCGACGTAAGTCGCGAAGCAGAAGAAACGAAAGATGACGGCAGGAACCGGGCACCTCAGCGCGAATAAAGAGCCTGTTGGCGTATTTGGCCATGCCCAGGACCGCTTCCAGACTCGCGCTCGCGCGCTAATCTACGCTCGACTGGCGTTGATGGCCATTGGGCTCTTGGTGCTCTCTGTCGCCCAACTGCGGCGAGGGTTGGGCATTACGCTGCCTGGGGGCGCCTACTTCTATCTTGGGCTGCTCTTGCTGCACGCCGCCAGCTATCTGTGGATCGGTCGCGCCAAAGCCCATATCGTCATTTTCGTTAGTCTGTGCGTCGATCTGCTCGTGCTGCTCTACCTGATCATCGCGAGTGGAGGCATCCACAGCCCACTGATGGCGGTTCAGCTTGTTTTCACGATGCTCTTCACGCTGCTCTTTCCGCGGCCTCTGGCAATTATTCCCCCCGTTCTGACGCTGCCCATTCTGGCCACCGTGACACAGGTTCTTGGCACCCAGCGCATGTTCGCCGATCTGCTGCTCGTGCTTTGGTACACAGCGCTGAATCTCACCGTGGTCTATGTGGTGGTCTACCTCGAAGCTCGCGAGCGTGCAGCCTTTGACGAGGTGTTGCGCTTGCAACGTTTGCAGCGACACCAAGCACTCGTTACAGAGCGCACACGCATCGCGCGAGAGATTCACGACGGGGTAGGGGCTGCGCTCTCGGGGATTCTCCTCCAGGCTGAATATCTGGCAGGAGAGGTGGTTGAAGAGGGTCTCGTAGAGGAGGTTGCAGAGCTGCGGGAGGCGGCCATAGAGGGGATGGACGAGCTTCGACGGGCGGTCTCCATGTTACATACTGAGTTTGAACTCTCGAGCGCGATCCCCGACTACAGTCAGGCTTTCGCCCAGCGACATCGCCTGGAGGTCGATGTCGAGGTTTCAGGCCTCGAGCCAAGCCTCTCGCCAGAGGCGCAGCTTGCCCTTTTTCGCATTCTGCAGGAGGCGCTGTCTAATGCGCTGCGTCATTCCAAGGCGAAGAAAGTGATGGTTTCGGTGGTGTT
The DNA here is from genome assembly GCA_019314525.1 of Deltaproteobacteria bacterium. Taxonomy (GTDB): domain Bacteria; phylum Myxococcota_A; class Polyangia; genus JAFCZD01. The sequence goes on along the minus strand of JAFCZD010000272.1, from coordinate 2,557 downwards.
CGAGCGGACGCACGTCACCTTGACCGTGGTTGACGATGGGAAGGGGTTCGATCCCGCTGAGCAGACCCCAGGTCACTATGGTCTGCGTAGCATGCGCGAACGGAGTTCACGTGTGGGCGGAGAGGTGTCCATTGACAGCTCGCCAGGGGAGGGTGCTCGCATCGAAGCGCGATTGCCTACCTTGGTGATGTCCAACCATGACTCTGAGGGCGACAAGGAGTAGACTGTCGCCAGGAAGTTGGCGCGGCGCACGTGCCGAAACTCTGGAGGGGGCTCGCCACTTGTCTGTAGGTCGGACGGTGGGCTAAAGGAGAATGATGCCTCGGCAACCATGGATTGAACGCTTGGTCATTTACCAGTACCTCGAGCCGCTGCTCGCAGGGAAGCGGGTGCTGGAAGTTGGCTGTGGAACTGGGCAGGGCGCCGAGCATGTGGCTCATTTTGCCCAAGAAGTGCTGGGCATCGACGACGTCTCCCTCGCTATCGCCCACGCCCGTCACGCCAACGGTCACCCCAACCTGCAATATGCGGTGGGGGAACCCGACCGGCTCGATGTTCCTGCGCAGACCTTCGACGTCGTCTTGCTGCCCGAGCTGCAGCGCTGGGTGACGCGAGGCGGGCTGGTGCCCGAGCTGCGGCGTGTGTTGGTCCCCGGGGGGTTGATGGTGCTGGCCACACCCAGCGCTGATATCGACGAAGACGCCCACGGCATGGCCTACCAAGATCTCACTGAGTACCTGGGGCAGGTCTTCGGCCATGTGCGCCTCTTTGGGGAGATCCCCTTCATCGGCACGATCATGGCCGACTTCGCCCCCGACGAGGAGCTCGAGCCCACGTTCGACTGCTCGTTGGTGGAGGAGGATGAGCCCCCTCACACCTATTTGGCGCTCTGCAGCGACAAACCCGTGCCGGCCATCGGCTACACCGTGGTTCAGGTTCCAGCGCCTCAGGTAGAGGATGCGGCGAGTGCGGAGCGACTGGAGGATGAGCTCGATGGCTTGCGCCAGCGTTTGCTGCTTGCTGAAGCACGAGCTGATGAGTGGGCAACAAAGTCGGCCAGCGCCACGTCTGAGGTGATGTCTCGCAGCCAGGAGTTGGAGGGCCTCAATGAGCGTGTCTCTACCCTTCAACGTGAGCTGGCGCAGGCTGGCCTGAACAAACCCCTCGACGAATTCGAGCGACTGCTGACCGAAAAGCAATCGCTGAGTGACGAGTTGAAGGCCGCGTCTCAGCATGAAGAGGCAGCGTTTGAGGCAGCCAACGATCTGGAGGAGCTGCGTGAGCGCTTGGTCAACGCCGAGCGTGAGGTGCTCGCAGAGAGTAACCGGGCCCGCACTGAGGTGACCCAGGCGCGGCGTGAAGTGCGGCAGCAGCGGGAAGTCGCCGTTCGTTCGCAGGAGGAGCTTCAGGCCGTGCATGTGGCGCTGAAAGAGGCGCGTCGCTTGCTTGAACGTCGCGGGGATGATGAGCTTTCCTCGTCTGTGTCTCCAGCACCGGCCGATGACCTGGATCAGGCGCGGCGTGAGCTAGAGGTGGGGCGAACACGGCTCCGGGCTGCCGAGAAGACCGCCCTCGAACTCCATCAGCACGTCGCCGAGCTGCAGGGTTTTCGTCAATCAGAACAATGGCGAATCGACGAAATCATGGGCCAGCTGCGGAGCAGCGAAGCACGATTGGCCACCGCCAAGGCAGAAATCCAAGACCACGCCGACACCAAGAAGGTTCCCTCCAAAGATCTTTCCCTCTTGCGGGCAGATCTGGCGCGCGCTCAGGCGCGAATTGTCGAGTTGGAGGCCCGCTGCGACCAGATCCTGGTCGAATTGCAACGCGTCTCGGCGGTGAAAGCGGAAGTGCCTGAGCCGGTGGTGGACCTGAAGGCGCAGCGTGAGTTGGAAGAGCTCGAGCAGCGCTTCAAATCGACGGCCGGTGAGCTGGCGGTGCAGCGTCAGGAACTCGAGGTGGCGCATCAGGAGCTGGCTCGGCTACAGGCAGACCTCCTTCAATCAAACGAGGGAGCGCCAGAGTCCCTCGATAAGGATGAGCAGCTGCGCATGCAGCAAGAGCAAATCGACGCGTTGCTTGATGGCGCGCTCTTGCATCGAGAAGAGGCCGGGCAGTTTCGGACGCAGGTCGATGAGCTGCAGGATTTGGTGAATGAGTTGAAGGGCGGCGCAACGGTGGGCGTTGAGCTGCAGGCTTGCCTCGAGGGCTGCACAAAGGCCAACGCGCGAGCGGATGACTATCAGCGCCAACTCAACGTCTGCGGACGTGAGCTCGCCCTCGCCCAGGGGGAGCTGATCAAGCTGCGCGGGGGGCAACCAACAAAGTGAGTGTTTTGCCAGCGATTCGCCGTGTGCTCAAAGCTGAGCTCAAAGAGCCAGAAGCCCAATCCCTGGATGAGTTGGGGAAGGTGATGCTCTTTTCTCATCGGGGTTCATTGCATGCAGAGAATGAGGATGCCGCGCTGATGGCTCCCATTGCTCCTGAGGTGGCGGTGCTCTTGGTGGCAGACGGCATGGGGGGCGTAAAAGGAGGGGCGGCAGCAGCCCGCTCCGTG